>DAIQBC010000219.1:0-4701 GCA_036781345.1 Acidimicrobiales bacterium
CCCACGGCCCCCACCACCACCGTGGCCGTGCTGGGCACGACGATCACCCGGGGTCACCCCCAACCGGGCCCCGCGGTGCTGACTGCGCAGCTGGCTCGCTCCGGGCTGAACGAGATCCTCCTCGCCACTGGGTTCGGGTTCCTGAGCCTCGGCCTCGCGATCGAGCTGCTTGCCTACGTGACGGGGCGTCGGCGGGCCGTCAGCTAGCGGGTCGGCCCGCGCCAGGCGTGCTCCGATGGCACGGGTTGCGCATGCTCACGGCTCGTGGCGCTCGACCAGGCGCACGTGGTCGCGATGGCGGTTGACGGCGCTGACCACGGCGCGCAGCGAGGCGGTGAGGATGCTCTCGTCGAGGCCGACACCCCAGCGCACCTCGCCGTCGGCGGACTGCGTCTCCACGTAGGCGGCGGCCTGGGCGTCAGTGCCAGCACTCACGGCGTGCTCGCTGTAGTCGACCACCTCGAGCTCGATGCCGAGGTCGGCCTGCAGCGCGGCGACGAAGGCGGCCAACGGTCCTGTGCCCGAACCGTGCATGGTTCGGTGCTCCCCGTCGACGAGCACCTGAGCGGTCACCGTGGAGCCCTTCTCTCCCGTGGTCGTCTCGTGAGACAGGAGCTGCACCGCCGCGTCGGGATCCAGGTAGGTGCCCTCGAAGGCGACCCACACCTCGGCCGACGGCAAGTCTGTGCCGGAATCCTCGGTGATGGTCTGGATGGTCTTGGAGAACTCGATCTGCAGGCGCCGCGGAAGGTCCATGCCGTGCTCGGCCTTCATCACGTAAGCCACGCCACCCTTGCCGCTCTGGCTGTTCACCCGCACGACCGCCTCGTAGGTGCGGCCGACGTGCTTGGGGTCGATGGGCAGGTACGGCACGCCCCACTCCTCGTAGTCGCCGTAGCCGAGCGCCTCGAAGCCCTTCTTGATGGCGTCCTGGTGGCTGCCGGAGAACGACGTGTAGACGAGGTCGCCCACGTAGGGGTGGCGCGGGTGCACGGGGAGCCGGTTGCAGTATTCGGCCACGCGGCGGAGGGCGTCGATGTCGGAGATGTCGAGCTCCGGGTCCACCCCTTGGCTGAAGAGGTTCATGGCGATGTTGACGATGTCGACGTTCCCGGTGCGCTCGCCGTTGCCGAACAGGGTGCCCTCCACCCGGTCGGCTCCGGCCATGACCCCGAACTCGGCCGCCGCCACGCCGCAGCCCCGGTCGTTGTGGGGGTGCAGCGACAGGCAGATGCGATCCCGGTCCGGCACGTTGCGGTGGAAGTGCTCGATGACGTCGCCGTAGATGTTGGGGGTGTACATCTCGACGGTGGCCGGCAGGTTGAGGATGAGCTGGCGGTCGGTGTCGGGCTCGATGACGTCGCTCACGGCGGCGCAGATCTCGATGGCGTAGTCGACCTCGGTGCCCGTGAAGCTCTCCGGGCTGTACTCGTAGCGCACGTTGGTGCCACTGAGGGTGGGCTCCAGCTTCTTGCAGAGCTTGGCCGCATCGGTGGCGATCTGGGTGATGCCGTCCTTGTCGAGACCGAACACCACGCGGCGCTGGAGCACCGAGGTGGAGTTGTAGAAGTGCACGATCACGTTGTTGGCGCCCCGGAGGCACTCGTAGGTGCGCTCGATGAGCTCGGGTCGGCACTGGGTGAGCACCTGGATGGTGACGTCATCGGGGACGAGGTCCTCCTCGATCAGCTGCCGGACGAAGTCGAAGTCGGGCTGGCTGGCCGACGGGAACCCCACCTCGATCTCCTTGAACCCCATCTGCACGACCGTGTCGAACATGCGGCGCTTGCGGGCAGGATCCATGGGGTCGATGAGGGCCTGGTTGCCATCGCGCAGGTCGACGGAGCACCACAGCGGGGCCTTGGTGATGCGCTGGTCGGGCCAGGTCCGGTCGGCGAGCACGAGCGGCCGGAACGGCCGGTACTTGTCGAACGGCATCGGCTTCGGTGTCACGGGTTGCGGGGGCATCGGTGGTTCCTCGAGCAGGGTGTCGGAGCAAAGAAAAACCTCCTGCCATCGGCAGGAGGTCGTCAGGGCGAGCGCCGGTAGAGAGCGCTCGCCTACATAAGCAGCAGGAGGTCGGAGGTGAAGGTGCTGGTCACGCACGACCATCATCCCGCTGGGCCCGCGGCCACGTCAAGGCAGGTAAGGTCCGCATCGTGATCCGACGCTCCTTCCGTTTCGGGCTCCTGGTCGGTCTGGTCGCAGGTGCCGCCGTGGCGCTCGCCAAGCTGTTCGGCACCCGTCCCGACGCTGTGGTCCCCGCCGACCGAGCCCCGGCCGAGCCGTCGCCGTGGCTCGCCACGGAGCCCTCCCCTGCTCCCCGCGTCGCCCCGGCCTGGACCCCGGAGCCCGCCGTCCAGCCAGCGGCGACCGTGGGGTGGATCACCGAGCCCGCCGCACCGGAGTCCTCGCTCGAGGCCCCGCCCTCCGCGCCCTCGCCCAGAGTCGCGCCGGTGACGAAGGCACCCGCCAAGCCGAAGGCACCGACCAGGACATGGGTAGAGCCCACGGGCACCGTCTGCCCTGCCAGCCACCCCGTCAAGGCCAAGCTGACCTCGAAGATCTTCCACCTCCCCGGGATGCTCAACTACGAGCGGACCCACCCCGACCGCTGCTACCTGGACGCCACCACGGCCGAGGCCGACGGGCTCCGTCCGGCCAAGCGCTAGCCCAGGCGGTAGCTACAGCGCCGCCACGCTGACCACGCCAGGGAGGGCGCGGATGGCGGCTTGGACGTCGTCGGGGACCTCGTCGTCCGTGGCCAGGATCATCAGCGCAGCTCGACCTTCCTCGGACCGGCCAAGGTGCATGTCGTCGATGTTGATGCCGGCCTCGCCCACCACCCCGGTGACCGCCGCGATCATCCCGGGCACGTCATCGTTGCGGACCACCAGCATGTTGTCGGCGGGAGGCACGTCGACCGAGTGGTCGTCGACCATCACGATCCGCGCCTCGCCGCGCAAGCCCACCAACGTGCCACCGATGGCGTGCTCGCCACCCCGGATGGTGAGGAGGTTGACGTAGTCGTGCGAGGTGGAGCTCGATGACTCCCGCACCTCGATGCCCCGCTCCTCGGCCAGCCGGGGAGCGTTCACGTAGCTCACCGGCTCCTCGCTCACCCGCCCGAACACGCCCTTGAGCACCGACAGCGTGAGGATGCGCGTGTCCGACTCGGCCAGCTGGCCCTCGTAGCCGATCTCGAGCACGTCGGGAAGACCTGCGGCCAGGGCCGCATAGAGCTGGCCGAGCCGCTCAGCGACGGCCAGGAACGGGCGCACGGTGCTCGAGGCCTCGGCCGCGCTCACGTTCACCGCGAAGGGCACGAACTCGCCGGCCAGCGCGAGCGCCACCTGCTCGGCGATCGTGTCGCCCGCCTTGTCCTGCGCCTCCACCGTGCTGGCGCCCAGGTGCGGGGTGACCACCACCTGCGGCAGCTCGAAGAGCGGCGAGCTGGTGGTGGGCTCGGTGGCGAACACGTCGATGGCCGCTCCCCCGATGCGCCCCTCCCGGATGGCCTCGGCAAGGGCGCTCTCGTCGATCACGCCGCCGCGGGAGACGTTGACGATCCGCAGGCTCGGCTTGGCCTTGGCCAGCAGGTCCTTGCCGATCATGCCGAGGGTCTCGGGCGTCTTCACCACGTGCAGGGTGAGGAAGTCGGCCACTCGCACCAGCTCCTCGAGGTCGACCAGCTCGACGTTGATCTGGCGGGCGCGCTCC
Organism: Acidimicrobiales bacterium; assembly: GCA_036781345.1. Taxonomy (GTDB): domain Bacteria; phylum Actinomycetota; class Acidimicrobiia; order Acidimicrobiales; family VFJN01; genus VFJN01. Next base: position 3,721 of record DAIQBC010000219.1, read on the forward strand.
GGGGCCACGAAGGGGTCGTGGGCGATCACCTTCATCCCGAAGGCCGAGGCGCGCTGGGCCACCAGCTTGCCGATGCGGCCAAGGCCCACGATGCCGAGCGTCTTGTCCGCCAGCTCCACGCCCTCCCACTTGGAGCGCTCCCAGCGGCCGGCCACCAGCGCGGCATGGGCCTGGGGGATGTTGCGGGCCTGGGCCAGGAGCATGGCCATGGTGTGCTCGGCGGTGGTGAGGATGTTCGACTGCGGCGCGTTCACCACCATGACGCCCTGCTTCGTGGCGGCGTCGGTGTCCACGTTGTCGAGGCCGATGCCGGCCCGACCCACCACGATGAGGTCCTGACCGGCGGCCAGCACGTCGGCGGTGACGGTGGTGGCCGAGCGGATGATCAGCGCCTGCGTGCCTCGCACGGCCTCGAGCAGCTGCTCGGGGGTGAGGTCGAGCTGCAGGTCGACCTCGTGACCGGCGGCGCGTAGGCGGTCGAGGCCCCCGTCGGCGATCTTCTCCGTCACCAGGATCCGCGCCATGCCGCGGAGTCTGGTCGGCGTCTGGCCGGGGCCGCCAACCCGATCTGTGCACGCCCGTGTCGCACGTCACTAGTGTCGCGGGCATCCCCACAGTTGCCCTGGAGGCTCCTTTGAAAAAGCAATCAGTCCGCCTGCTCTCCGGACTCGTCGCTCTTGGCCTGCTCACGGCTGCGTGCGGAAGCGACTCCGACACGGAGACGACCACCACCACGTCCGGGGGCGACCAGACGACGACCACCGCCGGCGACGGCGCCGCGGCGGCCCAGGTGTCGCTCGATGACCTGTGCCAGCAGGCCAAGGACGACGGGGTCACCGCACCCGACGGCTTCACCGTCCGCCTCGTGACGGACATCGGCAAGGTCGATGACCGCACCTTCAACCAGTACGCCTACGAGGGCATGCAGGCCGCCAAGGAGTGCTTCGGCTTCGAGACCAGCTACATCGAGACGGTGTCCGA
>DAIQBC010000220.1:0-4675 GCA_036781345.1 Acidimicrobiales bacterium
TCCGATCGGCCATCGAGGATGACGACCCGGTGCTCTTCCTCGAGCACAAGAAGACCTACCGCCTCGTGACCGGGCTCGTGCCGGACGAGGCCGGCTGGCGCGTGCCGATCGGCCTGGCCGAAGTGGCTCGCCGCGGGGATGACCTCACCGTCGTCACCTATGGGCTGCACCGCCACCTGTGCGTGGAGGCGGCCGAGGTGCTCGAGGAGGAGGGGGTGGGCTCCGTCGAGGTGGTCGACCTGCGTACGGTCAGCCCGCTCGACCGCGACACGGTGCTGGCCTCGGTGGCTCGCACGGGTCGCTGCCTGATCGTCCACGAGGACAACATCAGCTTCGGGGTGGGCGCCGAGGTGGCGGCCATCGTCGCGCAGGAGGCCTTCTGGGACCTGGACGCCCCCGTTCGCCGCTTGGCCACCGCCGACGTGCCCAGCTACCCCTTCGCCGGACCCCTTGAGGGCGAGCTGTTCATCGACACCACGAAGATCGTCGCTGCCATGCGAGCTTCGCTCCGGGACTGACGCCTGCTACGGGCCGAGGGTCTTGGTGCACTTCGTCGTCGGGTTCAGGTCGTCGCTCACGACGTTGCCGTCCTTGTCGCGGGAGCTGATGGTGAGGGTCCCCGTGGCGCTCACATCGACCCGCTGATACGAGTAGACGTCCAGGGCCCGGCAGTCGACGCCCTGGATGCTGAGGACCGCCTGCAGCGCGCTGACGAGGGCGGCGCCGTTGCTCGGGAAGGCGCTGAGGATCTCCTGCTTGTAGGTGTTCGTCGCGATCGGACCGCTGATCGCCTCGTACGCGATGGGCGTCGGGTCCGTGGCGGAGTCGATGAACACGTCGTTGGCGATGTTGGCGTGAAGGTCGGTCGTGAGGAACACGACGTGTTGGATCCCGCGACTGCGAATGTGGTTGAGGATCTCGCTGCGCTCGGCGCCGTAGCCCTCCCACCGGTCGTACGGGAGCGCGTAGAACTGCTGGATCGCATCCTCGCTGAGCACGATCTTCCACTTCGCAGTGGAGGCCAGCAGGTCGGCCTCGAAGGCGGCCTTCTGCACTGGACCCAGGAACGTGCGCAACGGGTCGTTGATGGCGGCCAGGCAGCCCACCGGGGGGACCGCCGGCAGGCCGGCGGCAAGCCGAAGGGGGCTGGGCGCGGTCGGGGCTAGGTCGAGGCTCGGGCCTGGGTTCGTGCACGCTGCCTTCACGGGGTCCTCGGAGCTGCGGCACGATCGTTCGTCGAGCTGGAAGATCTCCGCCTGGGTGCCCCACTTCTGGTGGAAGTAGCGCGGGTGGCCGCCGGCGCAGGTCGGGTCGTCGAGGACGTTCGCTGTGTTGGTCGGCATCCAGTCGTTGAAGGCCCGGAGGCCGGCCGCGTAGCGGCCTGGGTCGACGGTCTCGCCGGCGAAGTCGTTGTAGACCTCGTGGTCGTCGATCTGGGCGTAGGTGCCGGTCGCGCTCATGAAGTTGCGCAGGTTCTCGAACGACCGGTTCTGCTCGTACGCGTCGCGGTACTGGTCGACCGAGGTGATGTTGCCTGGCCCGAAGCTCGAGTCGGAGTAGATCGTGTCGCCCAGATAGGCGAAGAAGTCGGGCTGCTCGAGGCGGGCACGGTTGAGCACCTCGAAGCTGTTGAAGGCGGGGGGGCCTCCGACCGGAAAGCCGTCGGAATCGGCCGCGACAACGAAGCGGAAGCTCACGGCCTGGTCGGCGGCGGGGGCGGTGACGAACCGTCCGAGCTGGCTCTGCTCGGCGCCGTTGGTGAACCGGTAGAAGTAGATGTGGCGAGGCTGCAAGCCACCGACCCACACCTTGGTCGTGTAGTCGTCCGCCGCGGACGTCGTCGAGGACGTCGTGAAGATCGGGGTGGCGCCGGGCACGAGCAGCAACGTGCCCGCCACGCCGACCGCGTCGTACACGTCGAGGTCGACCGATGCCTCCGCAGAGGTGCGGGTCCAGACGATGGCGCCGCTGTCGGTGACGTCACCGGCGGCAACCCCGTTGGGGAACCCGGCCGTTCCCGGTGTGGTCGACGGCAACGAGCACGCCGCCATGAGCAACGAGGTGCACCCCAGCATCAGGCCAAGTCGCTTCATGATCCCCCCACCCGGCACACCCTTGCTGGGAGCGCCCGCTCAGGGAGGGTTAGCTCGCCGGGAGCTCGGGGTCAAGCTCCACGACGGGGCACCCGCAGCTACCCGTCGTCTGAGCGCCCTGTCAGCCTTCGTAGGCGAAGCCCAGATCCGGAGCCGTCACAAGGGCCCGCAACGGCAGACCCTGCTCGGCGGCCATCGCCTCGACTGTGCCGCCCCGGTCGACGACGGGGAGCAGGAGCACCGGCGTGGCACCACCTTCTTGTCGGACCACCTCCGCCGCCTCGAGCATCGAGACGCCCCGGGTCACCGCATCCTCGGTGATCACCACCCTGTCGCCCGGCTCCAGGGCTCCGGCGATGCGACCTCCCCCGCCATGGTCTTTCACCTCCTTGCGCACGCTGAAGCTGCGCAGCTCCCGGCCTCGAGTGGCGGCGATGGCAGCGATCCCAAAGGCCACCGCGTCGGCACCCATCGTGAGCCCGCCAATGGCCGTGACGTCGTCGGGGATCACCTCGAGGGCGGCGTCGGCCACCAGCAACATGCCGTCCGCCCGGCAGGTGGTCTGCTTGGCGTCGATGAACCAGGTGCTCTTCTTCCCGCTCTTGAGGGTGAAGTCTCCTTTGCGGACGCTGAAGCGCAGGAGGTGGGCGACGAGGGCGGCGTGGGCGACGGTCGTCACCCGTGCTCCAGCGGGTCGACGACCAGCGCGAGCGCGAGGGCCAGCGCCACCACCAGGACCGCACCCACCGTGAGGGCGACCCGTCGCCGAACGGACGGGCCCATCGTGGGGTCTTCGATGCCGCGGGCCACCGCGGTGTACTGGGCGTCCGACAGCACGTAGTCCGAGCCGTCGGGGGTGCGGTCGTCGATCGCCAACACCTCGGCGCCGTCCCGGCTCAGGAGGAGCAAGACACGGCCCGCCTCGACGGTGGCGCCCACCCTCCAGACCTCGACTGCACCTCGGTTGCGGGAGACGTAGGTCCCGGCCCCCGGGCGCGGGTCGACTTCGGCCGTCAGCTCGGCGCTGGCGAAGGCGCCACTGGCCGCCTTCACGGCTTCCGTCGCAGTGAGCTCGGGCGGGTCGGCGGCCCAGCCCGCCACTGCGGTGGCGACGGCCACCAGCCCGAGCAAGGTGCAGAGCATCAGCCGAAGCCCCCTCACGGCGAGAACCGCACCTCGGCGTGGCCGGCCACGACCTTCCCGATCGCCATGGCCCGATGGCCCTCGCGGCGCAGGAGGTCGAGGGCGTGATGCTGTTCGTCCGCGGCGACGACCACCACCATCCCGATGCCGAGGTTGAAGACCTTGCGCATCTCGTCGTCACTCACCTCACCGAGCCGCTGGATCTCTCCGAAGATGCGCGGCGATTCCCAGGTGCCCGGGTCGATCACGGCGTCGGCACCGTTCGGTAGGACCCGGGCCAAGTTGCCGGGCAGACCGCCACCGGTGATGTGGGCGATCGCCCGCACGTCGATGTGGCGGAGCAGCGCCGCGATCGCCGGCGCGTAGACGACCGACGGGAGGAGGAGCTCCTCACCGAGGCTGTGGTGGGCCCCCGTCCACGCCGGAGCCTCGAGGCGGCGGCCGGCCCGCTCGAGCAGCACCTTGCGCGCCAACGAGTAGCCGTTGGAGCGCAGGCCCGGCGACGGGAGGCCGATCAAGACATCGCCCGGCCGGACGTGCTCGCCGGTGATCAGACGATCGCGCTCGGCCACGCCCACCGCGAAGCCCACGAGGTCGAACTCACCCGGCTCCATGGCCCCCGGGTGCTCGGCCATCTCGCCGCCGATGAGGGCGCAGCCGGCCTGGCGGCACCCGTGGGCCACGCCCTCCACCAGCTGCTCGATGTGATTCGGATCGAGCTTGCCCACTGCGATGTAGTCGAGGAAGAACAGCGGCTCGGCGCCCTGACAGACGAGGTCGTCCACGCACATGGCCACGAGGTCGACGCCGATCGTGTCGAAGCGATCGAGGGTCTGGGCGATCAGGGCCTTGGTGCCCACGCCGTCAGTGGATGACACCAGGACGGGGTGCTTGTAGCGGTGGTTCGCGAAGGCGAACAGCCCGCCGAAGCCCCCGATGTCGCCGATCACCTCGGGACGAAACGTCGAGCGCACCTTGGACTTGATGCGCTCCACGGCGGCCTCACCGGCCGAGATGCTGACTCCGGCGTCCTCGTAGCTCGTGCCCACGCGCCGCCCGCCCTCAGTCGATCACGGTCTGGACGGGAGTGCCCGGAGACCGCACCGGCGGCACTTCGAGCACGTGCTTGCGCAGGGTCACGGGCACCGCCACCGGGTAGACGCCGGTGAAGCAGGCGTCGCAGAAGCCGGCACCAGGGGCACCCGTGGAGGCGATGAGCCGGTCGAGGCTCACGTAGGCGAGGGTGTCGACGTTGAGGTACTCGCGGATCTCGTCCACGGTGAGGTCGGCGGCGAGCAGCTCCGCACGGTCGCCGGTGTCGATGCCGTAGAAGCACGACCACTTCACCGGCGGGGAGGTGATCCGGAGGTGCACCTCGGTGGCACCCGCCTCGCGCAGCATCTTGGTGAGCTGCTTCTGCGTGGTGCCGCGCACGATCG
>DAIQBC010000221.1:0-4674 GCA_036781345.1 Acidimicrobiales bacterium
CTCTTGGAGGTAACCAGATCCATGGTCGGCAACCCGCAGAACTACCTCGCGGTCATCAAGGTCGTCGGCGTCGGCGGTGGTGGTGTCAACGCCGTCAACCGCATGATCGACGCGGGGCTCAAGGGCGTCGAGTTCATCGCCATCAACACGGACGCGCAGGCGCTGCTCATGAGCGACGCCGACGTCAAGCTCGACATCGGACGTGAGCTCACCCGGGGCTTGGGTGCGGGTTCTGACCCGGAGATCGGCCGCCAGGCGGCCGAAGAGCACCGCGAGGAGATCGAAGAGGTGCTCAAGGGCGCCGACATGGTGTTCATCACCGCCGGCAAGGGTGGCGGCACGGGCACCGGTGGGGCGCCGGTGATCGCCGAGATGGCCAAGAGCCTTGGAGCCCTCACGATCGGCGTGGTCACACGCCCCTTCGCCTTCGAGGGCCGTCGCCGTTCCGTGCAAGCCGAACAGGGCATCCAGCGCCTGAAGGAGAAGGTCGACACCCTCATCGTCATCCCCAACGACCGGCTCATCACGGTGTCGAACGACAAGACGTCGATGCTCAACGCCTTCAAGATGGCCGACGAGGTCCTTCTCCAGGGCGTGCAGGGCATCACCGACCTCATCACCACGCCCGGCCTCATCAACACCGACTTCGCCGACGTGAAGATGATCATGAGCAATGCCGGCTCCGCGCTGATGGGCATCGGCTACGCCAGCGGCGAGGGTCGAGCCCTCAACGCGGCGCGTGGTGCCATCTCGAGCCCCTTGCTGGAGGCTTCCATCGAAGGTGCTCGCGGCATCCTGCTCACCATCGCGGGCGGCAGCGATCTCGGCCTGTACGAGGTGAACGAGGCGGCCGAGGTGATCCACGGGGTGGCGCACCCCGACGCCAACATCATCTTCGGCACCGTCATCGACGATGACATGGGCGACGAGGTGCGGGTCACGGTGATCGCGGCCGGGTTCGACCGCTGGGACGACAAGAAGGCCAGTGTCGGCCGCCCCGCCAGCGAGTCCTCCGGAAGCGTGTTCGGTGACGAGGACGACGACCTCGAGGACGACGACGAGCTCGAGGGCGACGACGAGTTCGACGTCCCGTCGTTCCTGAAGTAGCCCTGCTCCTCCCTCGCTTCTCCTGGACGGGGCGGGCCGACGGCGACCTGGCCGGTGACCTTTCCGCCACCCACCCGGCGTGGACGTGGCTGCGCCAGGTGCACAGTGCCCGGGTGGTGGTGGTCACCCGCCCCGGCGAGCACGCCGGGGCCGACGCGGACGCGGCGGTCACTGCGGTCCCCGGCTGCACGCTTGCGGTCCGAAGCGCAGACTGCGTCCCCGTGGTCCTGCTCGGCGACCGGACCGTGGCGGTGGTCCATGCGGGGTGGCGTGGCCTGATGGCCGGAGTGGTGGACGCGGCCGCGCACGCGGTGCGCGCGCTCGGCGACCAACCGCAAGTCGCCCACCTCGGCCCGTGCATCCGGCCCGGGTGCTACGAGTTCGCCGACGCCGAGCTGACCGCGGTGGCGGCGCGCCTCGGCGCTGAGGTTCGTGCGACCACCTCCTGGGGCACCCCCGCCCTCGACCTGCCAGGGGCTGTCCACCTCGCCCTCGCGGCATCCGGCGTTCGCGCCATCCATGACGACTCCGGCTGCACGGCATGCGACCGCCGCTGGTTCAGCCACCGGGCCCGGGCGGAGGCGGGTCGCTTCGCCACCACCGCCTGGCTGGAGGAGCGGTGACCGACGAGGCGGCCGTAGCGGTCGAGGTGGCGCGGGTCCGCCGGCGCATCGAGGCTGCGGGTGGCGATCCGACGCGGGTCGGGATCGTCGCCGTCACGAAGGGCCATGGTCTCGACGCCGTGCGAGCGGCCGTGGCCGCTGGGCTGGTCGACATCGGGGAGAGCTATGCCCAGGAGCTGGTGTCCAAGGCCGAGGGTCTCGACCTCGAGGTGCGCTGGCACATGATCGGTCGCCTCCAGCGCAACAAGGTGCGACTGGTGGCTCCGTTCGTGCACCTGTGGCAGTCCATCGATCGCCTCCCGCTGGCGGTGGAGGTCGCACGGCACGCGCCCGGCGCGTCGGTGCTGGTGCAGGTGAACGTGAGCGGGGCTGAGCAGCAGGGCGGCTGCCCTCCTGCGCGGGTCGCTGTGCTGGTGGAGGGGTGCCGAGACCTTGGGCTCGATGTGCGCGGGCTCATGGCAATCGGGCCACTCGGTGCGCCCGACGGCGCCAGAGCGGCGTTCCGCGTCGTCGGGAAGCTCGCCGACCAGCTCGGCCTGCCCGAGCGGTCGATGGGCATGAGCGGCGACCTCGAGGCAGCAGTGGCGGAGGGGAGCACCCTGGTGCGCATCGGCACAGCGCTGTTCGGTCCGCGTGGTGGTGCGCCGGCCGTGGGAAACTAGTGTCAGGGCAGGAGGAGATCGATGGCTTCGATGTGGCGTAGGGCGATGCTCTACCTGGGCCTTGGCCCCGACGACGAGTACGACGGCTACGACATCGACGACGATCCGATGCCGGAGACGGGTCGTTCCGCGCCCGTGCAGAGCAGGTACCCCGCTAGCGGTGCTCCCGCCCGGGAGGCCGAGCGCGAACCCGAGATGGCATCGTCGGGCTCCGTCCGGACCATCGGAGTTCCCTCCGTGCGGCCTCAGCCCTCGGGAGGCGGCGGTGATCCCGCGGCGCGCCCGCGCACCGCGGTGGTTCGCCCCCTGCAGCCGACCCCGTCGGCCAAGCCGCACGTGGTCGTCCCCACCTCCTTCAACCACGCCCAGGAGGTCGCCGACAAGCTGAAGGTCAACCAACCGGTGATCGTCAACCTCCAGAACGTCGACCGGGACCTGTCCCGCCGCATCATCGACTTCGCTTCGGGTCTCTGCTACGGCATCGGCGGTCAGATGGAACGGGTCGCGAATCAGGTGTTCCTCCTCACGCCCTCGAACGTCGAGGTCTCGGCGGAGGAGCGACGACGCCTTCAGGACCATGGATACCACGAGGGCTGATCGACCCGCTTGAACATCATCTGCGCTGTCCTCAACCTGTACGTTCTGGTCATCTTCGCGAGGGTGATCTTCTCGTGGGTCCGCGTCACTCCGGGCACGCCCGTGGCCAGCGTGTACTCCATGGTGTTCAACCTGACGGAGCCTGTGCTCGGCCCGCTGCGCCGGGCCATCCCGCCCATGCGGATGGGGATGGCGGCCATCGACCTCTCACCGCTCATCATCATCGTCGGCGTCCAGCTCATCTGTCGCTGACCCATACGCAGCCCCCCGCCACGCAGGGATACAATCGAGGCCATGGATCTCACGACCGAGCTGCTCGACAACGCCGCCTTTCGAGAAGCAAAACGGGGTGGCTACAACACCCAAGACGTCGACGAGTTCATCGAGCAGGTCAAGGCGGAGTACCTCCGGCATGATGCGCTGGTCCGCGAGGCTCGGCAGCGGATCGAGGCTGCGGAGGCGCGGATCGCCGATGCGGAGCGTCGGGCCGCCGAAACCGCCGGGCGGTCGGACACCACGAACGAGGTCGAGGACACGCTCAAGCGCACCCTGGTGCTCGCCCAGCGGACGGCGGACGCCGCCGTCAAGGAGGCCGAGGAGCAGGCGTCTCGAACGCTGTCGGCGGCTCAGGACCAGGCCACCCGGATGCTGGCCGACGCGCAGGAGGCCACCGCTCGCGCCCGCGCGGAAGCCGAGAGCGACGCCCGACGGGCGCAAGAGGAGGCGCGCACCCGGGTGCTGGGCGAGCTTCGTGATCTCGAAGCAGCGCGCGACCAGCTGCACACCGATGTCGACACGCTCGAGCGCCACCTCGAGGAGCAGCGAGATCGCGTGCGCTTCTGCACGCGTGAGCTCCAGCGCCTCCTCGACGACCCCGCCGCACTTCGCGAGATGGCGGTCCCGATCGTGAGCGAGGTGACTGTTCCCGTCGCCCCCGCGGTCGGAGACCTCGCGCTCACCCCCGTGGCGGCGCCACAGGCGGGCCTGGAGGCGGAGGAGGCTTGGATGGAGCCGGGGGCCCCGGCGGCTTCACCCGCCTATGCCGATCCTGTCGACGACCGCGTCACGCAGACCAACGACCTGGTCCCCGAGCCCGCCGCCGACGACGACGCGTACCTCGCAGAGCTGCGCAAGGCGATGAACGACGACGCCCCGTTGGGGCCGCGTGAGGAGGGTGACATCGACGTCTCCTTCGACGCCGGGACCGATGAGAGCCGGTCGCGTTTCGGTCGCCGCCGCTGATCCGGGATGCGCGCCCCATCCGACCGGCGTGCCTACTATGCACCCGTCCTTGACGCACCCGTCCTTGACCACCCCCGGGAAGGTGACCCTGCTGTGCTGTTGTTCCTGAGCTTTGCCCTTGTGTTGGCGGCCACCATCTTGCTTGTCGTCGGTCTGCTGAACGATGACGGCCTGATGCTGGTCTACTTCTCCATCGCAGCCAGCGCGGCCGCCGCTGTCGTGCTGGTCGCGGCGCTGCGGCGCAACAAGCCGCCCGCGCGGCGCCAGGCCACCACCCCGCCGCAACGGCCGGCCACACTCCCTGCGCCCGCGCCGGCCATCTCCACACCCCCGAAGGTGGCTGCGGCGTCGCCTGCGTCTGCCGCCGCACCGATCCCGCCGAAGACGACCCCGCCGAAGACGACCCCGCCCGCTCCCGCCCCCGCCCCGGCCCCGGTGTCGAC
>DAIQBC010000222.1:0-4668 GCA_036781345.1 Acidimicrobiales bacterium
TCTACCGCGACTACTCCCGGGGTCCGGGCGAGTGGACGCCGAACGTGCACGGCGGGAACGAAGACCTCGAGGCGGTGGCGTTCCTGCAGGAGCTCAACACGGTGGTGCACCGGCTGCACCCTGGCGTGCTCACCATCGCCGAGGAGTCCACCGCGTGGGACGGCGTCACCCGGCCCGCCCACCTGGGCGGGCTCGGGTTCACCCACAAGTGGAACATGGGCTGGATGCACGACACCCTCGGGTACTGGTCGACCGAGCCGGCCCACCGAGCCGCAGAGCACCACAAGCTCACCTTCGGGCTCACCTACGCCTGGGCCGAGCACTTCGTGCTGCCGCTCAGCCACGACGAGGTCGTGCACCTCAAGCGGTCGCTGCTCGGCAAGATGCCGGGGACCACCGACGACGAGCGCTTCGGCAACCTCCGCTCGTTGTACGCCTGGATGTGGGCGCTGCCGGGCAGTCAGCTGCTCTTCATGGGCGCCGAGCTGGCCGACCCCCGTGAGTGGTCGCACGAGCGAGGTCTCGACTGGGGCCTTCTCGACGACGCGCGCCACGCCGGCGTGCAGCGGCTGCTGGGCGACCTCAACGCGCTGCAGGCCGCTCACCCGGCGCTGCACGCGGCCGACGACGACCCCGCCGGGTTCTCCTGGCTCTCGGTCGACGACGCCGAGCACAGCGTCCTGGCCTTCGAGCGCTGCGTGCCCGGCCGCGATGGCTCGGTGGTCGTCGTTGCCAACCTCCAAGCGGTCCACCGCGACGGCTATCGGATCGGTCTCGGCACGTCCGGCCACTGGCGGGGGCTGCTGACCACCGACGACGTCCGCTACGGGGGAGCCGGTGGTCCACTCCACCACCTGGAGACCGAACCCACTCCGTGGCAGGGTCGCAGCCACTCCGGGGTGCTCTCCGTGCCTCCGCTCACCGTCGTCTACCTCGCGGCCGATTGATGGATCTCGCCCGGGAAGTCGCCCTCGTCGTGCACGGCCACTTCTACCAACCCCCGCGCGAGGATCCCTGGAGCGGGGTCATGCCGGAGCACCCCGAAACGGCACCGTTCCATGACTGGAACGAGAAGATCACCGCGGAGTGCTACCGACCCAATGCCGAGCGCGGCACCTTCGAGCAGGTGTCCTTCAACGTGGGACCAACGTTGCTCTCCTGGCTGGAGGCGCACCACCCGGATGTCTACGACCGCATCCTCGCCGCCGACCGGGCGACGGGCCGGGCCATCGCCCAGGCCTACGGGCACGCGATCCTCCCGCTCTGCAACGAACGGGATCTGCGCACCCAAGTGCGGTGGGGCATCACCGACTTCGTCCATCGCTTCGGGCGGCGGCCCGAGGGCATGTGGCTGCCGGAGACGGCCGTGAGCGACGAGGTCCTCACCGTGCTCATGGAGGAGGGCATCCGCTTCACGATCCTCGCCCCGCGCCAGATCGACGCCGACGAGCCCCTGCGCAGCGGGCTCTACCGATGGAAGCCGGCCGACGGTGCGGGGCCGGGCGTCGACCTCGTGATCTACGACGCCGAGCTGGCCCACGCGCTGGCCTTCGAGGCGCCGTCGAGCCGCACCATCGTGAAGGCGGTCGTCCGCCTCGGTGGTCTGGTGGCGGCGGCCACCGACGGCGAGACCTTCGGCCACCACCACCGAGGGGCCGACGAGGTGCTGGCCCGCACGCTCACCATCGAGGCGCCGGCGGCCGGTGTGGCGGTGCCCCGGCTCATCGACCTCATCGGCCAGGGGTCCGCAGCGCCGGAGGTGCGGGTGCACCTCAGCTCGTGGTCGTGCGAGCATGGCGTGGGCCGCTGGATGGCCGACTGCGGCTGTCACACCGGCGGCGACGAGGGTTGGAGCCAGGCCTGGCGAGCCCCCTTGCGCAACGCCCTCGACCTGCTGCGCGACTGGGGCGTGGGCGTGATGGAGCGACGCGGCGGCACCCTGCTTCGGGATCCCTGGGCGGCGCGCGACGACTACCTCGGCGTGCGGCTCGGGGCCCGGACCTGGGAGGCCTTCGCGTCCGAGCACGTCGTCGGCGACGCGCGGCAGGCGGAGCTGCTCCTCGACGCGCAGCGCAACGCGCTGCTCATGTACACCTCCTGCGGTTGGTTCTTCCACGACCTGGCAGGCATCGAGACGGTGCAGATCCTGCGCTATGCGGCCCGGGCCATCGATCTGTACTCCCAGATGGGGGAGTCGCCTCCGGTCGAGGACTTCCTCGAGGTGCTGGCCCAGGCCCGTTCCCACGACGACGACGTGGGCGACGGCCGCCGCCTCTGGTTCGAGCAGGTGCTCCCCCGCTGACGGTCGCCCAGGAGCCGCCGATAGCCTCGGTGATCGTGAGCACCCAGATCCAGACGTGCTACCGGCACTCCGACCGGCGAGCCGGCGTGATCTGCCAGCGCTGCGATCGGCCCATCTGCCCGGATTGCATGCGGCAGGCGTCGGTGGGGTTCCACTGCCCCGAGTGCACGAAGACCGGAGCCCAGAAGATCCTCCGCCCCGCGCAGCTCCTCCGGCCGCTGGCGACGCAGGTCCTCATCGCTGTCAACCTCGCAGTGTTCGCCGTGGGCATCGGTTCTGGCCTCCAGACCCGGGGCGCCATCATCGTCGACGGCGGCCTCCTCGCCCGCGGCGTGACCGCCTCGAACCAGCTCATCGGCGTGGCCACGGGGGAGTGGTGGCGGATCATCACCTCGGGCTTCCTGCACGCCAACCTGGTCCACATCGGGTTCAACATGTTCGTGCTGTACCGACTCGGCCAGCTGCTTGAGCCGGCCCTCGGTCGAGCCCGGTTCGTGCTCGTGTACTTCGTGGCGCTCGTAGGCGGCGCGCTCGGCGTGATGCTCCTCGACCCGAATCAGCTCACGGTGGGGGCGTCCGGAGCCGTCTTCGGGCTCATGGGCGCGGCCGTGGCGGTGTTCCGGTCACGCGGCATCAACGCCATGGACACCGGGCTCGGCGCCATGATCATGCTCAACCTCGTCTTCACCTTCGCCATCCCGGGCATCTCGATCGGCGGGCACGTCGGCGGGCTGATCTCTGGGTTCGTGGCCGGCTGGATCCTCACCGACGCCGGCCCGCGCTACCTCAAGGACCCGTCGGTCACCATCGGGGCCGTGGTGGCGCTGGGGGTGGTCCTCGCGGGCTCCGCGGTGCTGATCGCCTGACCAACCCCCCACGCGCTCATCCGCTTCGCTATTCTTCCCGACTTCGAGGGTCAGCCCCGGCCTCCCCCCGGGGCCGGCACACAACCTAGGTAGGTCACGAATGTCCAGTTCTGGGATCCATGGACGCGCCGTTCGCACGGCCATGACCTCCGGCGCGGTGCTGTCGCTCGGTGCCACCCTGGTCGGTCCCGCCGCACCCGCAGGCGCGGCCACCTTCACGGTGCTCAACAACAGCGACGCCGGGGCAGGCTCGTTGCGCCAGGCCATCGCTGACGCCAATGCCGCGGCTGGCGCCGACACGATCACCTTCTCCGGTGGGCTCGGCCCCATCACCTTGACCACCGGCGAGATCGCCATCACCGAGGACCTCACCATCACCGGCCCGGGCGCCGGGTCCCTCACCGTCAGCGGTGGCTCTGGAAGTCGCATCTTCTACATCAACACCCCCGGTGCCGTCACGATCTCCGGCCTCACCCTCACGGACGGCTCCACCGGGAGTGACGGGGGCGCCATCCACTCCTCCGGGGCCGATCTCACCATCCAGAGCTCCACCATCTCGAGCAGCAGCGCCGGCGATGGCGGCGGGGTCTTCGCCGAGGACGGCGCCCTCGTCGTCGCCGCCAGCACGATCGTCGACAACCAGGCTTCCAGCGACGGTGGCGGCATCGCCGTCTACAACGCCACCACGGTCTCCGTGACCACCACCACCTTCACCGACAACTACTCCGGCTCCGACGGCGCCGGCTTGCACGTCTACCACGCGTCGGGAGCCATCACGGTCAGCGGTTCCACGTTCCAGGGCGGCTACGCCGATTCCGACGGAGGCGGTGCCGTCTTCTACGACACGACCGGCAACATCACGATCTCCGACACCAGGGTCATCAACAACGACGCCCCCAGCGACCAGGCCGGCGGCCTGTTCTTCTACAACCTGGCCGGCGGCAACGTCACCATCACCGACAGCATCATCACCGACAACACAGGCGACAGCGGTGGCGGGATCCTCTTCTACAGCTCCACCGACTCCACGCTGACGATCACCGGCTCCACCATCACGGGCAACGAGAGCACCGGCGACGGTGGTGGCGGGCTGCGCTCGTACTACGGGGGCGACATCACCATCGACTCCTCCACCATCTCCGACAACCACGCCATGGGAGGCACCGCCGGCGGCGGCATCTACGTGGGGGCTGACGGCAGCCAGATCGCCAACCTCACGATCACCGACAGCAGCATCAATGACAACACGGCGCTGGACAGCGGGGGCGGCGTGTTCGCCACGGTGGTCGAGCTCACGATCGACAAGTCGACCATCGCCAACAACGACGGGGACTCCGACGGCGGAGGCCTGTACGTCGAGGCGGGCACGGCCACGATCACGAGCTCCACCATCTCGGGCAACGCGGCGGCAGCGGGCAGCGGCGGGGGAGCCTTCCTGCGCACCGACGATCTGGTCATCGCCCACAGCACGATCGCCAGCAACTCCGCCACCAGCGGCGG
>DAIQBC010000223.1:0-4640 GCA_036781345.1 Acidimicrobiales bacterium
AGGTCGGAGTTGGCGATGGTGACGGCCCGGTGGTCGGTGCCGAGGTGATCGGCCACCGCCCGCTGCTCGGCGCTCTCGTCGTAGGCGCTGTCCGCGAATCCGATGCCGAAGGTCATGATGTCCTGCGTGCGCTGGGCCAGGGCGGTCAACGCCGAGGAGTCGAGCCCGCCGCTGAGCAGCACGGCGAAGCGCACCTCGGGGGCGAGCCGGCGGTCGACGGCCGCCTGGAGCAAGGTGGTCAGCTGCTGGACCGCATCGCCGCGAGAGATCGTGAGGGCCTCAGGAGGCTCAGGCCGCCAGTAGGCGTGTTGACGCCGGGTGGTCGGGGTGACCTCCAGCCAGCAGCCAGGATCGACCTGATGCACCCCGGTGAGGGATGACTGGCCGGGCAGAGATCCCCAGAGAACGTACATGTCCAGCAGGGCCCCGGCGTCCAGGCTCGACGCCCGGAACCGCTCGGAGCGTTGCAGGGAGCGCAGTTCGGACGAGAAGGCCAGCCCGTCGGCGTCAGTGGTGTGGTAGAGCGGGCAGATCCCGTACCGGTCGCGGGCCAGTAGCAGCCGTCTTTCGACCTGGTCGTAGAATGCCATCGCGAATTGGCCGTTGAACATGGCGAAGGCCTTCGGGCCCATATGCGCCAGGCAATTCAGAGCGACCTCGGTGTCCCCCTTGGTGCGGAAGACAAAGCCCTCTTTCTCGAGCAATTCCCTGAGCTCTTGGTAATTGAATATCTCGCCGTTGAGGCAGATCGTGTACCGACCGTCGGGCGTGGTCATCGGCTGCTGCGATCCGGCCAGGTCGACAATGGCCAGGCGGGCCGAGCCGAGCACGGCTCCCGGGCGGGTGACCGTCGACTCGCGGTCCGGTCCGCGGTGCACCAGGGCGGCGGTCATCGCCTCGACATCGGCAACGTCTGCTGGTCCGGGTTGGCCTGTCACGACAATGCCGGCGATGCCGCACATCTACGCCCGGCGCTCCCGGGTCACGAAACGGGCGATGGCCTCCAGGGAGCGCACCGTTTCCCGGCCGCGCTCGTCGTCCGTCAGCTCGCGGCCGACGAGCTCCTCGAGATGCTCGAAGACGACCACGAGTGCGAACGAATCGAGGATCCCTTGGGTCAGGTTCGTGTCGTCGGCCAGTTCGTCGTGAGAAATGGGCGCAAGGTCTTCGCAGATGAGCGTCCGGAAACGGTTCTTGATGTCCGCTTCATTCAACAAGGTCGTCACCCGGCGAGGCTAACACAGGCCTATTGTCGCGAGTGGGTCCTTTGCCGCCTTGGGCGAGTCGTTGGCCCTCCCGACTCCGGTCCCGCTCGATGTGTTCACTAAGAGTGGCGCATCAATTACATTGCGTTCCCACAGCTTCTCGCCTTGTCGGGTGCCGCAGGGCCCGCTACCTTGTGGTGCATGGAACCAGGTGAGGCACGACAAGTGCTCCCTCAGCTGCGCCGTGGCGCGCTGGAGTTCTGCGTGATCGCCCTCCTTCGGGAACGACCCCGGTACGGGTTCGACATCGTGCGCGAACTGAGCGAGGCCGACGGGCTGCTCACCAGTGAGGGAACGATCTATCCGCTCCTGTCCCGACTGCGCAAGGACGGCCTGGTGACCACGACCTGGCAGGAATCGGGCACGGGGCCCCCGCGCCGCTACTACGCACTGACCAGCGACGGCCGCACGGCACTGGACCGCTTCGTCCAGGACTGGCGCCGCTTCCGCGACTCGGTCGATCGCGTGCTCGGGCTGGGCTCGGGGCAGCCCGGCACGCCGATCGAGTTGCCCCGGGCCGTGGCGGAGAGGAGAGACTGATGGTTGTGGGACTGGATCATCCGTTGGTGGCCGACTACCTGCGTCGCCTCGAGGAGGCGGCACGGGGGTTGCCGGCGGGGCGGCGCAGTGAACTCGTCGACGAGATCCGTGGTCACGTCACCGAGGCTCTGGCCGCCACCGGGGACGACGAACCGGGCGTGCGGAGCGTGCTCGACCGGGTCGGCAGCCCGGAGGAGATCGTGGCCGCCGAGCGGGAGCTCCTTGCCGCCGAGCCGCCCGGCCAGCTCGGAGCAACCGGTCCCTGGCCGAGCTGGGGTCCACCGGCACCGGAGTCGGTGGTACCCCTCTCGCGTCCGAGCAGCCTGTGGGGTCCGGTCGAAGTGATCGCGGTGGTCGGGCTGACCATCGGCTCCTTCGTGGTGCCGATCGTCGGCCCGATCGTCGGTCTGGTCTGTGCGTGGGCCTCGCGCCAGTGGACCCGGCGAGAAAAGATCATCGCCACGCTCCTGACCGCGCTCACCCCGCTCGTGGTCGTCGTCGCGGGAGCCGGCCTGTTCGCTGTGCGTTCCACGACGTCCACG
Source organism: Acidimicrobiales bacterium (assembly GCA_036781345.1). Taxonomy (GTDB): domain Bacteria; phylum Actinomycetota; class Acidimicrobiia; order Acidimicrobiales; family VFJN01; genus VFJN01. The sequence continues at coordinate 2,348 of DAIQBC010000223.1, forward strand.
GTCGAGCACGGTCCCGTGATCGTGGACGAGGGCCCAGCGGTTCAGGCTCCCCCCGCCCCGGAGGTGTCGCCATGATGGCCGGTGTCGGCGTGCTCGTCCTCCTCGTGGGTCTTGTCGCTCTGTTCGGCTCGGTGATCGCCGGCATCTACCTGATGGTGAGGTTGAACAGACGCAGCGGCTGAGGGCCCTGGAACGATCCGCCGACAACGGCCACGATGAGCCCATGACGCCGTCGTCCGGCCATCGGGAGGCCCTCATGCTCGCCACGACCCCGCTCTCGTACTCGTCGGGTCCCGCCGAGAGAGGGCTGCTCGGCGAGACCCTCGGGGCCAATTTCGAACGGACGGTTGCCCGCCACGGCGACCGCGAGGCGCTGGTGGACGTCGCCACGAGCCGGCGCTGGACGTACAACGAGCTCGACGTCGAGATCGACGAGGTGGCGCTCGGCCTGATGGAGGCGGGCATCGAGCCGGGCGACCGGGTCGGCATCTGGGCCCTGAACTGCGCCGAGTGGGTGATCGTCCAGTACGCCACCGCGAAGATCGGGGCGATCCTGGTCAACGTCAACCCCGCCTACCGTGCCCATGAGCTGACGTTCGTGATCGAGCAGTCCGGCATGCGGCTGCTGGTCAGCGCCGTCGAGTACCGCAGCTCCAACTACAAGGCGATGGTCGAGCGGGCCCGGGCCGAGTGCCCGCAGCTGCAGGACGTGATCTACATCGGTGAGGACTCCTGGGCCGAGCTGGTGCGCCGGGGGGGAGCCACCGACCATCACCGGCTCACCGAGCGGGCTGCCACGCTGTCCTTCGACGACCCGATCAACATCCAGTACACCAGCGGCACCACGGGGTTTCCCAAGGGCGCCACCCTGTCCCACCACAACATCCTCAACAACGGCTACTTCTGCACGGAGAGAATCGGTTTCACCGAGAACGACCGGCTCTGCATCCCGGTGCCGATGTACCACTGCTTCGGCATGGTGATGGGCGTGATCGGGTCCTTCAGCCACGGCGCGACGGTGATCCTGCCCGCGCCGTCGTTCGACCCCGAGGCGACCCTGCGCGCGGTCGAGGCCGAGCGGGCGACCGCGCTGTACGGCGTCCCCACGATGTTCATCGCCGAGCTCGGCCACCCCGACTTCGCGAGCTTCGACCTCACCAGCCTGCGCACCGGCATCATGGCCGGCTCGCCGTGCCCGGTCGAGGTGATGAAGCGGGTCGTCTCCGAGATGCACATGGCCGAGGTGGCCATCGCCTACGGCATGACCGAGACCTCGCCGGTCTCGACCATGACCTCGATGGACGACGACCTGGACCGGCGCACCTCCACCGTGGGCACCGTGATGCCGCACGTCGAGGTGAAGATCGTCGACCCGGCGTCGGGTCTGGAGCTGCCCCGTGGCGAGCCGGGGGAGCTGTGCACCCGGGGCTACTCGGTGATGCTCGGGTACTGGCAAGAGCCCGAGCGCACCGCGGAGGCCATCGACGGCGCGGGGTGGATGAGTACCGGCGACCTGGCCGTGATGGACGAGGAGGGCTACCTCAACATCTCCGGCCGGATCAAGGACATGGTGATCCGGGGCGGGGAGAACATCTATCCGCGCGAGATCGAGGAGTTCCTCTACACCCACCCGGACCTCGCCGACGTCCAGGTGATCGGCGTGCCCGACGAGCGCTACGGCGAGGAGCTGATGGCCTGGGTGGTGATGAAGCCCGACCGGGCACCGCTCACGGCCGAGGCCCTGCGCGAGTTCTGCCTGGGCCAGTTGGCCCACTTCAAGATTCCCCGGTACGTGCACCTGGTGGAGACCTTCCCGATGACGATCAGCGGCAAGGTGCGCAAGGTCGAGATGCGCGAGGCCGCCGTCGACCTGCTCGGCCTCGACGAGGCCGCGAGGATCCGGCACGCCTGATCGGGCGGGCCCGCGCGCCCGCGGGCTAGGGTTCGCCCGTGCGCACCCTGGTGGTCGGTTTCGACCTGGACATGACGCTGGTCGACTCCGCCGACGGCATCGCCGCCACCGTGCAGGCGGTGCTCGCCGAGAGGGGTCTGCTGGTCACCGCCGAACAGGTGTGGGCGCTCAACGGGGTGCCGATGGAGGACACCATCGCCGCGCTGGCCCCCGGTCTGGACGCCCACGCCGTCGCGGCCCGCTACCGCGCGCTCTATCCGAGCCTCGGGGTCCCGCTGACCCGGCTGCTGCCCGGGGCCGGTGAGGCCCTCGCCGCCGTGCGCGACCGGGGCGGCCGGGCTCTGATCGTCTCGACCAAGGCCGAGTCCGCCGTCCGGCGGG
>DAIQBC010000224.1:0-4619 GCA_036781345.1 Acidimicrobiales bacterium
AGTTCGACCACTCCCAGGTGAACTTGGCGTCGACGGCGAAGCGGCTCTCCTTCACGGACAGGGATGTCCGTGCCAGGGTGACCAGGGGTAGGAGGAAGAACAGGCCGAGCCAGATCATCCCCGGCGACAGCAGACCGAACGGAACCCAGCGGCCCCGTCGCTTGGTCCGGTCGCCGTCGTCGTCCGCTGCCACGATGTCGGATGCCTCGGTAGAGGTGCCCTAGGCCCCGACGATGCTCGAGAACCGCTCGTCGAAGGCTGCCTCCGTGTCCTCGTCGAGCGAGGCGAACACCTTGAGGCGGGCGGTGGTCTCCGCGTCCGGGAACAGCAGGGGGCTCTCCGCCAACGCCTTCTGGAAGTCGTCCCCGGCAGCGAAGATCTCCTGCACGCCCGCCACCGGCGAGTTGTACCCGACGTACTCCGCGATCCGGGCCGCGTTCTCAGGGTCGTAGACGTAGTTCATCCAGATCGCGGCGTTGGCGACGTGCTCGGTGCCGTTCGGGAGCACCATCGTGTCCGACCAGCTCATGCCCCCCTCCTCGGGGATCACGAAGCGCAGGTCCGGGTTGTCAAGCGCGAGCTGACCGATGTCACCGGACCAGCCGATGCAGGCGGCGAAACCGCCACCCGCGAGGTCGTCCATGTAGTCGTTGCCCGTGAACTGGCGGACCTGACCGCTGTCCTTGGCACCCTGGATCTTCGCGAAGGCCGCCTCGGCGGTGTCCATCGTCGCGGTGGCAGGGTCCTCGCCGGTGAGCAGCATCACGAGACCCACGGTGTCACGCATCTCGGTGAGCATGCCGATCTTCCCCTTGAAGGCAGGGTCGAAGAGGTCGGCCATGCTCTTCAGCTCGCGGCCCGTCGTCTTGATGTTGTAGGCGATGCCGGTCATGCCCGACTGCCACGGGAGGCTGAACTTGCCGTCGGGGTCCCAGCCCGGGTTCTGGAGCTGGGGTACGAGGTTCTTGGCGTTGGGGATCTTGTCGAAGGGGATCTCTTGCACCCACCCGAGGTTGATGAGCCGAGCCGTGAGCCAATAGGTGGGGGCGATGATGTCGGGGCCGATCGACCGACCAGCGGCGAGGTCGGACTGCACCTTGGCGAAGTACTCGTTGTTGTCGTTGTAGCTCTCGGTGTAGCGGAACTCGAGATCCGACGCTTGTTTGAACAGGTCGACCGTCTCCTCGTCGATGTAGGCCGGCCAGTTCTCGAACCACAGCGACTTGGAGGCCGCGCCACCGTTCCCACCGGTCTTCTTGTCGTCGCTCCCGCAGGCGGCCAGAAGACTCGGGCCGACGAGGCCAACACCGGCCACGGCCCCCATGCGGGCGAGGAGGGCCCGGCGGGTGAGGTGAGCACCGCCTTGCGGGGCGGGACGGGAATCGGCTGAGGTCAACTGGTACCTCCGGTCGGGTTGTCGAGCTCGTCGAGGGATGATACGGGTGCGGCGCTGTGCCCAGCAGCGGCAGGCACAAGGTAGGCGACATCTCGATCCCAGCTGGCCCAGGCCGGGTCGCCGGCCCGGAGCCCGTCGAGGGCCCGATCATCGGTGAGGTGGGCCACGAGCCCGGCACCGTCGCTGGTGGTGAGGCCGACGTGGACCATCGCCCCGCGGAAGATCACTTCGCTCACCGTGACCGGGATGCCGGCCTGCTCGGCAGCGGGGGCGTCGCGTCCCACCTCGACCCGCTCCGGTCGCACCATGACGAGCACCGATCCCGTCATGCCGGCTGAGCCGGGCACGGCCACAGTGCCTCCGGCCACGGCCACGGTGGCGATCGGGCCAGAGCTCCCCTCCACCGTGCCCGGCAGCAGGTTGGCCTCGCCGATGAAGCCGGCCACGAACGGGGAGGAGGGCCGGTGGTAGATCTCGGTTGGGCTGCCGATCTGCTCGACCCAGCCGTCGCTCATGACCGCGATGTGGTCGCTCATCGTGAGCGCCTCTTGCTGGTCGTGGGTGACGAACACGAAGGTGACGGCCGTGTCACGCTGGATGCGCTTGAGCTCGAGCTGCATGGCCTGGCGCAGCTTGAGGTCGAGGGCAGCCAGCGGCTCGTCGAGCAGCAGGGCCGAGGGCTTGTTGACGAGGGCGCGGGCGAGGGCCACGCGCTGCTGCTGACCGCCGGAGAGCTGTACGGGCCGGCGCTTCGCGAAGTCGGTCATGCGCACGATCTCGAGCATCTCGCCCACCCTTTGGGTCACCTCCGGCTTCGGCGTCTTCCGGCTCCGCAGCCCGAAGGCCACGTTGTCGAACACCGACATGTGAGGGAAGAGGGCGTACTGCTGGAACACGGTGTTCACGTTGCGGCGGTAGGGCGGTGTGCGGGAGACGTCGACGCCGTCGAGGAGTATCCGCCCGGAGCTGGGGGACTCGAAGCCGGCGATCATGCGCAGGGTGGTGGTCTTCCCGCACCCGGATGGCCCCAGCATGGAGAAGAACTCGCCTCGCCCGATGCCGAAGCAGTTGTCCTGCACGGCCACGAAGTCACCGAAGCGCTTGGCCACGTGATCGAGCACGATCACGTCCTGCCCGGCGGCGGCCATACCCGTGCTTGCGTGCCCCGTGTCTGCCATCCCGTGGGCCATCACCGGCGCTGTCCCCTTCTCGCCGAGCCACTGTGCGGCCGCTCAACGGATTCGCTTGCCCAACGGCCGGATCGTAACCGAATCCTGCGCGTGCGGTGCCCGAGACGACGGATCCACCTCTCCCTCCTGTTGGCGATCGGTAGCATCGCCGGCCATGGCGACACCGCTGGCGCAGGGGTACCAGCCCACTGTCCTCTGGCAGGACACCGCCACCCCCCACCCAGTGGTCACGGCGCCCCTGCCCCCCCAGGCCGATGTCGTGGTGGTGGGCGGGGGCTACTGCGGGCTGTCGGCGGGCCTAGAGCTCACTCGGCGGGGCCGCCACGCGGTGGTGCTCGACGCCCACGACCTCGGTTGGGGCGCCAGCACCCGCAACGGCGGGATGGTGCTGCCGGAGCTGAAGCTCGGCCCGCGCGCGCTCGAGCGCCGGTTCGGCCCGCTCGGCCTCCGACTCCACGGTGAGGTCGAGGCCGCCTTCGACCATGTCGAGAACGTGATCGCCGAGGGCCCCATCGACTGCGCCTACGAGCGCAGCGGCCAGCTCTACCTCTCCCATTCGAGCCGAGGGGCTGCGCACCTCGACCAGCTCGCCGACGAGCTCACCTCCGTGGGGTCGCCGGCCCACGTGGCCCGGGGCGAGGCCTTGACGGCGGAGATCGGGTCATCGATGTTCGCGGCCGGCTTGGTGGCCGAGCGCAGCGGCGGCCTGCACCCGGCGCGCTTCCATGCCGGCCTCACCCGTCTCGCTGATGCTGCGGGGGTCTCGTTGCACGCGTCCACGCCGGCCATCCGGCTCACCCGCGTCGGCGATCGATGGCGAGTGGTGACGCCGCGTGGCGACATCGACGCCGGCCACGTGCTGGTCGCCACCAACGCCTACGCCGATGCCCTCGTCCCGAGCCTGCGCCGCCGCGTGCTCCCGATGGGGTCCTTCATCATCGCCACCGAGCCGCTCGACCCGGCCCTCGCTCACGCGGTGCTGCCCACCCGCCGCATGTGCTTCAACGACCGCAACCTGCTCTGGTACTGGCGGCTCGACGACGCGGGCCGCATGGTGTTCGGCGGCCGGAAGCGCCTGGGAGCGGTGCGGCTCGACGAGGCGCGCCAATTCCTCTACCGGTCGATGGTCGAGGTGCACCCGCAGCTCAGCGGTGTCCCCGTGGCGCGGGCCTGGGGCGGCCAGGTTGCCCTCACCCTCGACCGCCTGCCGCACTGCGGCCGCATCGACGGCCTCTGGTACGCCACGGGCTGCAACGGTTCCGGCGTGGCGCTCAACACCTGGCTCGGGCATCGCATGGGCGCCGCCATCGACGGTGAGCCGCTGCCGCCCTTCGCCGAGCTCCAGCACCGTCCGGTGCCGCTCCACGCCTTGCGGGCGGCGTGGCTCCCGGCGGTGTCCGCCTGGTTCCGGTTCCAAGACAGGAGAGCAGCATGAAGATCCTGGTGGTGGGCAGCGGCGGGGTCGGCTCGGCCTTCGCCATGATCGCCCGACGCCGCTCGTTCTTCGAAGCGGTGGTGCTGGCCGACCTCGACGAGGAACGCGCCCGCGTCGCGGCCGAGAAGACCGGCGACCGCCGCTTCAGCGGCACGGCCATCGACGCGTCCGACCGAGCTGCAGTGGCGGAGTGCGCCCGGGCCCACGGCGTCACTCACGTCCTCAACGCGGCCGACCCCCGGTTCGTGATGCCCGTCTTCGGCGGTGCCTTCGACGCCGGGGCCGACTACCTCGACATGGCCATGTCGCTGTCCCACCCCCATCCCGACCGACCGCACGAGCAGACGGGCGTGAAGCTCGGCGACGAGCAGTTCGCCGAGGCCGACGCCTGGGAGCACCGCGGTCGGCTCGCCCTCGTCGGTGTCGGCGTGGAGCCCGGGCTGTCCGACGTGTTCGCGCGGCACGCGGCCGACGAGCTGTTCAGCACGATCGACGAGTGCGGCGTGCGCGACGGGGCCGATCTCGTGGTGGACGGTTACGCCTTCGCCCCCACCTTCTCCATCTGGACCACCATCGAGGAGTGCCTCAACCCGCCGGT
>DAIQBC010000225.1:0-4619 GCA_036781345.1 Acidimicrobiales bacterium
CGATCGCAAGGCCGCGCTGGCCGCCATCCCCGACCAGGTGGTCGACGACCTCATCATCTGGGGACCGCCAGAGCGTTGTCGCGAGCACATCCAGCGCTACGTCGACAACGGTGTCACCACTCCCGCACTGGCCCTGCTCCCCTTCGGGATCGACGCCCGCCAGGCGATCCGCGACCTCGCCCCGCGCTGAGGGCTCAGCCGCCGATCGAGCCGTCGAAGTAGCGGGTCGCGAGGTTCCACGCGCCATCGCCGCACTCGAGCCCGATCTCGCGGCCGCGCAGGTCGTCCGACCGCACGTGGATGCCGCCGTAGAGCCGGGACACCCCGGCTTCGTCGGCGGCGTCGGCATAGGTGGCCCACTGGAGCACGACGTCGGTGGTCGGGCCGGCTTCGAAGGCGAGGGCGCCAGCGGGGACCGTCCAGCTGCTGAGACCACCAGGGAAGTACTCGCTGCCGGTGAGCCTGGTGAGCACCTCCGCGGCGGCCCGGCTGAAGGTGCTGTGACCCGACACGTAGGCGGCGAAGGCCGGGGTGACGAAGGTGGGCCGCTGGTAGGGAACCCACTCGACCGCACGGATCCACCCGACGCCCCCCACCTCCGTCTCGGGGTGGCTCGGGGTGCCCTGCCACGCCCGGATGGCCACCTCGCCGATGTGGTCGGCCAGCTCCGCATGACGCTGACCCGGCCGGCTCGACTCCTCGGTGACGACCTCGACGAGCCCCGGCTCGAGCGGAAGTCCCTCAGGGTTGTAGGCCGGACCGTTCGGATCGCTCGACTGGCCCAGGCCACCCATGTAGCGGATCATCGAGATGGGTCGAGCGGAGTCGTAGCGGGCTTTGAGCCCCCACGCCGAGATGGCGGCGTCGTGCACGGCCCCGTTGAGGGCCAGGTAGGTGGAGACGTCCCATTGCAGGCGATCGACGACCGGTCCCTCACCACCGATGCGCAGGTCGTCGCCGAGCTGATCGCCCACCGCGTTGGCGATGGTGTTCCAGTGGCCCGGTGGCGTCTCCGAACGGGGCCCGTCGGCCCAGAACTCCGCCACTGCTCGGGCGTAGTCGCCGAGCGTCACCACGACCGGTGCATAGGGCGCCCCGGTCGCGGGGTTGCGGGGATGACCGGGGCCCTGGTAGCTGCCCAGCGGCCGGTCGCCCTGGGTGGCAGGCCCGATGTCGAGCGTCGCGTCCACCGACGGATCGAGGGTGGCGCTGTAGCGGACGACTTCGACGGCCTCCCGCTTGAAGGCGGCGTCGGTGTCCGGGTCGCCGAGCATCGGGGGCGGGCCGGGGTCGATCGCCGGGTCACCAACGCTCGCGGGTGGCAGCGCGAAGGGTTGGACACCGCCCCACTGGGAGCCGATGAAGGTCTGAACGTTCTGGTCGAGCGGGATGCCGTTCTGGGTGATCATCGACTCGAGCTCGAGCGGCTGCCACCGGTTGGGGTCGACCATCGAGGTCCCCGGTTTGGCGACGGCGAGGGGTTCGTTGACGGGCTTGTAGGCGGGGTTCTTGTACCGGCCGGCCTCGTTGGAGCCGTCCTCGAGGCCGGCCTCGAGGACGGTCGCCGCGATGCGGTTCCCGAGGGCGGCCGGGCTGTCGCCGTCGGTGTCGGTGACGTCGATGTCGTAGCAGAGCGCCCCCATGAGGTCGTCGAGCCGGGTGACGGACATCTCGGCCCCGGGCGAGAAGAGGTAGCGCTCGACGAGGATGCGATAGGCGGCGTAGCTGATGGCCTCCTCGCGGGCGGCGGCCACGTCGTCGGCCTCGAGCTTCTCGTCCACGAACACGCCCCTCGCGACCGGGTCGTAGGCGGCCCACGCGTCCCACATGGCGGCCGACGTGTGGAAGAGGTTGCGGGCGTGCACGGTGGGGGCAGGGAGGTCCTCCCTGATGGCCGCCAGCATCGCCTCGTCCCATCGCCGAGCGATGGACGGTCCCTCCTCGACGGTTCGTTGGCAGGGCGCGGTCTGATCCTCGTCGTCGATGCGAACTACGACGGTGGCGATACCGAGGACCAAGACGAGGAGGGCGGCGGCCAACGCGACGATGCCCTGACGTTGCTCCCGCGGCGCCGAGGACGGGCTCAACGGCTCGGCCCCGACCCGAGCGAGATCGAGGCGCCCAGCCGCGCCAGCTCGATGTCCTCAGCCTCGGGGAGGCCGCTGACGCCGACGGCGCCCACCACGTCGCCGTTGTGAACGATGGGTACGCCGCCTCCCCAGCCTGTGTAGCGGAGGTCCCCGAAGTTGGTGATCGGGAACCCTTCCTCACGCGACGCCGCGCCGATCGAACCGGACTCGGTGCGCTCGCGGGCCGCCGTGAACGCCTTGTTGATGGCGTTGGCGATGGACGGAAGAGGGCATCCGTCGGTGCGGAGGAAGGCGAGCAGCTCGCCGTGCGCGTCGACCACGGCGACCGCCGCTCCCCGTCGATCGGCCTCGAGCGCGCTGCGCACGGCCTCGACGACGCGCGCCGCCTCGTCATGACCGAGTCGGGACCGCCCGGTGACCGGGTGGCTCACGTGATCTCCTCCAGGGCCACCGGACCTCGGCGACGGGCCGCCGTGACGACTGCCTCGAGCACCCGCTGGGTGATGTACGCGTCGGCGAAGTCCGGCAGCGGCACCTCGGGCTTCTCGCCTCCGAGCACGCGGACGATGTCCGCGGCCTGGTTGACGAAGGTGTGCTCGTAGCCCAGCCCGTGACCGTCGGGCCAGTAGCTCGCGCACCATGGGTGGTCGTGGTGGGTCGTCTGGATGGTCGTCCACCCCGCCTCGCCGGCGGGTGTCGAGGCGTCCCAGACCCTGAGCTCGTTCATCCTGGTGAAGTCGAACGCCAGCGCGCCCAGCTCGCCGTGGATCTCGATGCGATTCGAGTTCTTCACGCCGGTGGCCAGTCGCGTGGCCTCGAAGCTGGCCACCGCCCCACCGGCAAAGCGACCGAGGAACAGCACGGCGTCGTCGACCGAGCTGGCGACCCGTCGGCTCGGATCCTCCGGGAGGGCACGATCCTGGATGAACCGCTCCTCGATGGCGCCGGTCACCTCGACGATCTCGTCGCCGGTGAGGAAGCGGGCCAGGTCCACGATGTGCGCCCCCAGGTCGCCGAGGGCGCCCGACCCGGCTTGCGCGGCGTCGAACCTCCAGACCAGCGGCGTGTCGGCGCCGCCCCAGCCCTGCAGGTAGGCCGCCCGGACGTGGTAGAGGCGTCCCAGCCGTCCGTCGGCGATGAGTCGGTGGGCCAGGCCCAGCGCCGGTACCCGGCGGTAGCTGTACCAGACGAAGGTCTGGGCCGAGGAGGCGGAGGCCGCCTCCGCCATCTGGCGGGCGTCGGCCAGGGTGCCGGCGAGGGGCTTCTCGCAGGCCACGTGCTGGCCGGCCTCGAGGGCGGCGATGGACTGCTCGGCGTGCAGGTGGTTGGGCGTCGTGACGTCGACGAGGTCGATGGCCGGGTTGGCGATCAGATCTCGCCAGTCGGTGGTGGTCCGCTCCCACCCCCAGCGGGAGGCGAAGCGGGCGAGGTCGTCGGCGTTCCGGGCCGACACGATCCGCATCGCCGGGGTCCTCGGCAGGTCGAAGAACCGGTGGGCCGACATCCAGGCGTTGGAGTGGGCACGGCCCATGAACTTCGATCCGATGAGTCCGATCCCGAGCTCGGGCACGTCCACCTCCGGCGGGGGAGTATAGGGTCCGGCCTCCGGGATGGGAGGCGCATGAGGATGCTTCGGTGGGGCGTGCTGTCCACGGCGAGGATCGGCCGGCGGAAGGTGATCCCCGCGATCCAGAGCGCGGATGGATGCCAGGTCGTGGCCCTCGCAGGACGCGACCCGGCGACGACCCGAGCCGTCGCCGAGGAGCTCAGCATCGAGCGCTCCCACCCGTCCTACGAGGCGTTGCTCGACGATCCCGACGTCGAGGCCGTCTACATCCCGCTGCCCAACCATCTCCACGCCGAGTGGACCATTCGGGCGGCCCGAGCCGGCAAGCACGTGCTGTGCGAGAAGCCGATGGCCCTCTCCTCGACCGAGGCCCGATCCATGGTCGAGGCCTGTTCGGAGGCCGGAGTGGTCTTCATGGAGGCGTTCATGTACCGGCTCCACCCGTCCTGGCGGGCGGTGGTCGACCTCGTGCGCTCGGGACGGATCGGGCAGCCCGTGGCGGTCCAGAGCTGGTTCTCGTACTTCAACGACGACCCGCGCAACATCCGGAACATCGCCGACTACGGGGGCGGGGCGCTGATGGACATCGGCTGCTACTGCGTCGATGTCTCCCGGCTGATACTGGGGGGTGAACCGATAACCGTGATCGGGTCGGTCACCCGCGACGCGGCGTCCGGCGTCGACACGATGACGTCCGGCCTGCTCGAGTTCGCGAAGGGAACCGCCACCTTCACGTGCTCCACCCGGGTCGAGCCCGACCAGCGTGTCCACATCTACGGCTCGGAGGGCCGGATCTCGATCGACATCCCGTTCAACATCCCGCCCGACCGCGCCACCCACGTGCGGGTGACCGCCGGCGGTGCACCGCCGGCGGCGCCGGCCACGGAGACGCTCACGTTCGAGCCGGCCGATCAGTACCGGATCCAGGCCGAGGAGTTCGCCGCCAGCGTCAGGGATGGCAC
>DAIQBC010000226.1:0-4617 GCA_036781345.1 Acidimicrobiales bacterium
CGTGGAAGAAGGTGCCGAGGCTCTTGCCGGAGATGCGCTTCACGACCTCGCCCACCAGCCAGCCGTAGGTGGTGGCGTGGTAGCCGTGGGCCGTGCCCGGCTCCCACACGGGGGCCTGCTCCTCCAGCGCCCGGATCATCGGCTCCCAGGCCAGCGCCTCCTCGAGGGTGAGGGTGGCATCGACGTACGGGAGGCCGGCCTTGTGGCACAGCAGCCAGCGGACGGGGATGTCCGCCTTGCCCTGGGCCTTGAACTCCGGCCAGTACTCGGTGACCGGCGCGTCGATGTCGAGCTCGCCCCGCTGGGCCAGCAGGTTGGCGCAGGCCGCCGTGGCTCCCTTCGTGGTGGAGAACACGAGCTGCAGGGTGTCCTCGGTGTACGGCGTGCCGGCGTCGACGTCGGCGATCCCACCCCAGAGGTCGACGACCTTCCGGCCGGCCACGTAGACCGACGCCGCCGCTCCGACCTCATCGTGCTGCTCGAAGTTGGCCCGGAACGCCTCGGCCACACCTTCGAACCCGGGCTCGACGGCCCCACCGATCTCTGTCACGACATCTCCTTCGAGCGACTCCCCCAAGGCTGGCACGCGCAACGTGCTCGTCGCACACCCGCCGCGAGCTGGGCTCAGACGACGCTGGGCACGGCCACCGAGCGCCGGACGAGCGCCGCCAGCTCCTGACCGATGAGCACGACGAAGAACATGGCCACCGACACACCCGCCATGGTGGCGCCGGCCGCAGTGCCGTGGTGGTAGCTCAGGAGCAGACCCACCGCCACCGCCAGCCAGCCCAGCGCCACGCCCACCACCATGCAGAGCCAGACGCGGCGCACGAGCAGCGCGGCGGTGGCCGGCGGGCCCACGAGCAGACCGAACACGAGCAGCGTGCCCACCGCCTGGAACGACGAGACGATGGCCACCGAGATGAGGGCCAGCAGGGCGAGGTGGGTGGCCTTCGGTCGCAGGCCGAGGCTCCCTGCCTTCGCCTCGTTGAACGACAGGACGAGAAAGGCCCGGTAGCCCACCGCCGTGCACACCAGCACGAGCACCGCCGCCGCCACCTGCACCCGCACGTCGGCCCAGGTGACACCGAGGATGTCGCCGAACAGCAGGCTCTGCACGTCGGTGGTGAACGAGCGGCTCTTCGAGATGATGATCACCCCGAGGGCCAGCATCCCCACGAAGAGCAGGCCGATGCCCGTGTCGTCCCCGAGACGGGACCGCCGGTTCACGAAGCTGATGCCCCCCACCATGAGCGCGGCGGTGAGGAGGGCTCCCACGGTGAGGTTGAAGCCCCAGAGGACCGCGAGTGCCAGGCCGGGGATGACGCCGTGGGCCAGAGCGTCGCCCAGGAAGCTCAGGCCGCGGAGCACCACCCACGTGCCCACGACCGACGACGCCACCACCGCCAGCATCCCCGCGAGCAGCGCCCGCTGCATGAACTCGGGCTGGAAGGGGTCGAGCACCCAGTGCACCATCAGGCCATCTCAGCAGGTCATCCGAGGGCCGCCGCGATCCGCTCGGCGTTCGTGCGCACCATCCCGAGGTAGGTGTCGCCGTCCGTCCCCGGTGCTCCCAGGGATTCGGTGTAGAGCTCCACGACCTCTACCGACGAACCTTCCGCGGCCAGCGCCTCGACCACGCGGCTCGACGACGACGTGTCGGCGAAGACGGCCGGCACGTCCTTCGCCACGATCAACGCGGCCAGGTCGGCGAGGTCGGCCGCGCTCGGCTCGGCCAGCGTGCTGCCGCCCGGCACGACGGCGCCAAGGACCTCGAAGCCGTAGCGGGCGGCGAAGTATCCGAACACCTCGTGGTTTGTGACCAGGAGGCGACGGGCAGGAGGGATGGGCGCGAGCAGGGCCCGGACCTCTTGGTGCAGGGCCGAGAGGTCCGCGAGGTAGGCATCGACCCGCTCCCGAAACGCGGGGGTGTCGAGCACCGGCAGCTCCGCCGCCAGACGGCGTGCGATGAGCTCCGCCGCGTCGGCCATCAGCACCGGATCTGTGAACAGGTGCGGGTCGGCGGATCCTGGTTCGAGGACGTCGGTGGCGGCGATCACGACCACGCCGTCGGCCGCCGCGGCCTCGATCGTGTCGACTAGACCCGCCTCCAAGCCGAGTCCGTTCACCACGAGGAGGTCCGCCTCGCGCACGGTCTGCGCCTGCCGGGCCGACGGGGCGAAGTCGTGCGGATCGGCGCCGACCGGCATGAGCACCTGGACGCGCCCGTCGTCCCCCACGAGGTGCTGCACGACATCACCGAGGATGTTGGTGCTCACCACGACTTCGGGGCGCCGCCCGGGTTCGGCCGCGTGGTCCTCCGTGCCGCACGCGGCAGGACCCAGCACTGCCAGCGCCAGCGCGAGAACGGTTCTCATCACTGGTGACGGTAAGGATGTTGGTTATCATTCGCAAATCGCCGCCGTCACCGCCATCGACGTGGTCCTCGCCTACGGGACCCACACGGTCCTCGACACCGCTTCCTTCACGGTGCCCGAGGGCGCAGTCACCGCGCTCATCGGTCCGAACGGGGCGGGCAAGTCCACGGTGCTCAACGCGGTGGCCGGACTGCTCACACCGCAGTCGGGACATCTCGAGGTCCCCGCCCGCCGACGGCGGGGAGGCGTCGCCTACGTGCTCCAGGCCACTCATGCCAACGAGCACCTACCCCTCACGGTCCGCGAGACCGTCACCATGGGCCGCTACGCCACCGCCGGCCTCTTCCACCGCCTCCGGCCCACCGATCGAGCGGCCGTCGACCAGGCGATGGAGGCCCTCGTCATCGCCGACCTCGCCTCCAGGCCCTTGCGCGAGCTCTCCGGCGGCCAACGGCAGCGTGCCTTCGTCGCCCAGGGCCTGGCTCAGCAAGCCGACGTCCTCCTCCTCGACGAGCCCATCACCGGCCTCGACCTCGTCTCCCGCCAGCACATCATCGACGCCATCGCCAAGGAGCGCGCCGCGGGCCGAGCGGTGATGGTGTCCACCCACGACCTCGGCGATGCCGCCGCCGCCGACCACCTCCTGCTCCTGGCCGGGCGGGTGGTGGCCAGCGGTGCCCCCGACGAGGTGCTCACCGAGGCCCACCTGGCCGAGGCCTACGGCGGACACCTCCTCCGCGTCGGCGAGCAGACGCTGATCCTCGACGACCACCCGCACCACTGATGACCGACGACGTCCACGTCACCGCGGCCGAGCGGCTCCGGGGCGACGACCAGCGGTACACCACCCAGCGACGGGCGCTGGTCGACCTGCTCGTCGAGGTCGACCAACCGCTCACGATCCCGCAGCTCCTGGAGCGGCAACCGGGCCTGGCCCAGAGCTCGGCCTACCGGAACCTCGCCGTGCTCGAACGGGCGGGCGTGGTCCATCGCATCGTGACCTCCGACGAGTTCGCCCGCTACGAGCTGGCCGAGGACCTCACCCGCCACCACCACCACCTGATCTGCTCTTCCTGCGGCGACGTCACCGACTTCGAGGTGTCCTCTGCCGTCGAGCACGAGCTCGAGACGGCGTTGGCGCGGGTTGCGAAGCGCACCGGGTTCCAGGTGCGCACCCACCGACTCGACCTGGTGGGCACGTGTCCCGACTGCTCGTGACGTCGCTACGGTCTCGAGCAGCGGCCGGGGGCCTTCTGCTGGCGACCGCCGGCTGCGCCGAGCGCGGCCTGGCATCCGGACCCCGCTCCGCTCCAGGGCCCGGAACCTGGATCGTCGTGGGCGTGGCGGCGACGGCCGCCGCCCTCGTGCTGGCGGCCATCGTGGTGCTCCCCCGCCGCCGCCCGGGGATCCCGACCCTCGCCACCAGCTTGCTGGCGGCCCAAGCCGGCTCGGCGGTGGTGGGAGGCGCGGTGCTGATCGGCGCAGCCCTCCGCGGCGCACACCTCATCACCCGACCAGCCGGAGCTGAGGAGGCGGCCAGCCTGCTGCGGCTCAGCGGTCTCGACGGCGACGATGCCGGGTTCTTCCGCCTCATGGCCGGGCTCGTGGCGGTGCTGGGCGGCCTGCTCGTGGTCGTGCTGGCGCTGGCTGCCCGTTGTGCCGCCGACGCCGACCCGGTCAACCGTGCCCTTGCCACCGCCGTGCTGATCGTCGAGGCAGTGGGCTGCGGCGGCGCTCTCGTCCTCGTGGTGCTCGGCCAGCGGGGCCTCCCCTTCACGGTCCCCGCGGCGGCCCTCCCGCTCGTCGTGCTGGCCGCCGTCGCCACCTGGCCGCGGCCGCCGATCGACCCCGCGGCGGCATCGGCCCCCGGCATCGGGTACAACGAGCGCCATGGCTGACGACGCACTCCGCACGGACCTCTTCATCGGCGGCACCTGGCGGCCCTCCTACAGCGGTGAGCGCTTCGACGTGACCGACCCCGGCACGGAGGAGGTGATCGCCACCGTCGCCAACGGCGGAACGGTGGACGCCCGGGCCGCCGCTGAAGCGGCCGCCGCAGCCCAACCCCTCTGGGCAGCCCGGCCCCCTCGGGAGAGGGCGGAGATCCTGCGACGATCGTGGGAGCTGCTGATGGAGCGGGCCGACGACCTCGCCCGGCTCATCACCTTGGAGAACGGCAAGGTCCTCGCCGAGGCCAAGGGCGAGATCACCTACGCGGCGGAGTTCTTCCGCTGGTTCA
>DAIQBC010000227.1:0-4615 GCA_036781345.1 Acidimicrobiales bacterium
TGAACATCGCCTGCCCGCAGTCGGTCTCGCAGCCCGAGAAGTTGATCTTGAACTTGCGGGGCAGGCGCTGCGAGAGCGGGTTGTGCAGGAAGTGCTGGAAGGCGGCCTCCGCCCAGGGGCTGATGTCGAGCGCCTCGTAGGGGCAGGCCCCGGCCAGGTGGCAGCCCATCACGTTGCGAACGGTGTCGCCGCAGGCCTCGCGAGACGTGAGCCCCACCGACGCCATGTCCCGCAGGACGGCCGGCACCGCCTCGAGATCGACGAAGTGGAACTGCAGGTTCTGACGGGTGGTGAGGTGTCCCCAGCCGCGGCTGTAGGTCTCGGCGATGTGGGCCAACATGTCGAGCTGCTCGGGGGTGATGGAGCCGTAGGGCACCTTCACCCGCACCATCTGGTGGTGCCCGCCCTGCCGCTGCCCGTAGATCCCGTTGTTCAGGCGGAAGACCCGGAAGGCGTCCTCGTCGAGGTCGCCCGCCAGGTACCGGGCGAGCTGCTCCTCGAACTTCTCGATGTCGGCACGGATCTCGGGATCGATCTCTCGTTGCAGCACGCTGGCCTCAGCATCGTCGGGTGAAACCTGACCGGATGACTCAACAATGCTGTCAAACCCGACTGGCCAGGTCAACATTCCCGCTGAGGGGCGCGCCTAGTGCTGCAGGAGCTCCGCCACCCGGAAGGCGAGGTCGAGGGACTGGCGGCCGTTGAGGCGAGGGTCGCACATTGTCTCGTAGCGGTCGTCCAGATCGGTGTCGAGGATCTCCTCGGCTCCGCCGAGGCACTCCGTGACGTCGTCGCTCGTGAGCTCCACGTGCACGCCGCCCGGCCAGGTCCCCTCGGCTCGATGGGCGGCGAAGAAGCCGGCGATCTCCCGCAGCACCGCATCGAAGTGGCGCGTCTTGCGCCCCCCCTCGGAGGTGAAGGTGTTGCCGTGCATCGGATCACAGGCCCACACCACCGGGTGGCCCGCGTCGCGCACGGCCGCCAGGAGCGGGGGCAGGGTGTCCTCGACTGCTTCAGCCCCCATCCGGGTGATGAGCGTGAGGCGTCCGGGATCGCGCCGTGGGTTGAGCACCTGGCACAGCTCGAGGACCTCGTCCGCCGTGGCGGTGGGACCGAGCTTGCAGCCGACCGGGTTGCCGACGCCGCGGAGGAACTCGACGTGGGCGCCGTCGATCTGCCGGGTCCGGTCGCCGATCCAGAGCATGTGGGCCGAGCAGTCGTACCAGTCGCCGGTGAGCGAGTCCTGCCGCGTGAGGGCTTCCTCGTAACCGAGGATGAGGGCCTCGTGGCTCGTGAAGAAGTCCACCTCATGGAGGCTGGGCTGCGTCTCGGAGGCGATCCCACAGGCGCGCATGAAGCGCAGGGCGCGGTCGATCTCGTCGGCCAGGTGCTCGTAGCGCTGGCCCTCCCGGCTCGAGCTCACGAACTGCTGGTTCCACTGGTGCACCCGTGACAGGTCGGCGAAGCCGCCCTTCACGAAGGCTCGCAGGAGGTTCAGCGTCGACGCCGACTGGTGGTAGGCCTGCAGCAGCCGCTCCGGGCTCGGCACCCGGGCGGCGGCCGTGGGCACGATGTCGTTGACGATGTGGCCCCGGAACGAGGGCAGCTCGACGCCGTCGACGACCTCGGTGTCCGACGAGCGCGGCTTGGCGAACTGGCCGGCGATGCGGCCGACCTTCACGATCGGCACGCCGGCCGAGTAGCTGAGCACGATCGCCATCTGCAGGATCACCTGCAGCTTGTCCCGGATCCCGTCGGCCGAAAAGGCGTCGAAGGACTCGGCACAGTCGCCGGCCTGAAGCAGGAAGGCGCGGCCGCCGGCCACGTGCCCGAGGGCGCTGGTGAGGTGGCGGGCCTCCCCGGCGAACACGAGTGGCGGGAGGCTCGCGAGCTGCTTGAGGGCGGCCTCGAGGGCGGCCTCATCGGGCCAAGCGGGCTGCTGGGCCGCCGGCCGCTCACGCCACGACGAGGGCGTCCACGCGTCGTTCACAGCCACAAGCGTGGCCGGTGCGGTGCAGCAAGGCAAAGCGAGTTGGGGGGGCGGGAACGCGATCGGCCGCCCCAGGCGGGCGGGGCGGCCGATCGAACAGGAAGCCGGGCGCGCGGGCCGTGCCACGGCCTCTCACGCAGGGGCGGTGATCCCGCCCGCTGCGATGCGCCCATCATGGACCGACGCAGCGCGCGCCGCCACCCAAAAAATGGTTCTGTTTAGGCGGCGTCGCTGCGGGCGAGAGCTTCCTCACGCACAGCGGTCACCGCTCGCTTTACGAGCCGTCGCGCCGCCTCGGCCGTGACGCCGAGGGTCTCGCCCACCTCGCGATAGCTGCGCTTGCGACCGTCGGCGAGGCCAAACCGCTGCTCCACGGCGGAGCGGGCCCGGTCGTCGAGCACCCCGAGGAGGTCGCCCACGAGGGCCTGCTCCTCGTCGTGCACCAGCAGGGCCTCGGGGCCCGGCTTGTCGTCGGCGATGAGGTCGATGAGCTCGCTGCCGTCGTCGTCGCCGATCGTGCGGTCGAGGCTGGTGGGGGTGGTGAGCCGGTAGAGGCGGGCGTTCTCGTCGTCCAGCTCGTCGCCGTCGCCGGCGACCTGCCGCAGGGCGGCACGCAGGCTGGCGGACCGATCGCCGGGGAGCCGCACGAGGGATGCCTTCTGGTCGAGGGCGCGGCCGATGGCCTGCCGGATCCAGAAGGTGGCGTAGGTGGAGAACTTGAAGCCCTTGCGCCAGTCGAACTTGTCGACGGCGTGCTCGAGGCCGAGGTTGCCCTCCTGGATCAGGTCGAGGAGCTCCATGGCCGGCGGCAGGGGGTACCGCCGGGCCACGGAGACGACCAGGCGCAGGTTGGCCCGGATGAACCGGTCCTTGGCGTCGGCACCCTTGCGGGCGAGCCGTCGCTGCTCGGGCGTGTCCTCCCCGCCCTCGATGGCGGCGCGAGCCTTCACTCCGGCTTCGACAGCCTGGGAGAGCTCACGCTCCTCGGCGGCGGTGAGCAACGGCACGAGGCCGATCTCGTTGAGGTACTGACCAACTGAATCTGTCATGGCAATCTCCTCAACGATTGCTACGCCCGGCATCTTCCCGAGACAAGCCGATTTCCACCACCGTCATAGGGCAAATCTGGAAACCGACCAGCACCCGGCGGGATTCCCGGGATCTGGGTGACTGAAGTCACGAGCACGTAGGTTTCCGGCATGGAGCGCGGTCGGCAGGGGAGCGCAGAGCGACTCGGGGTCTTCGGGGGCACCTTCGACCCACCTCACGTCGGCCACCTGGTCTCGGCGGTCAACGTGCGCCATGCGCTGCACCTCGATCGGGTGCTCCTCGTCGTCGCCAACGAGCCCTGGCAGAAAGCGGGCGCGCGAGCGGTCTCACCGCCCGAGGAGCGGTTCGGGATGGTCGAAGCGGCGGTGGGTGGCGTTGAGGGCCTGGAGGCCAGCCGGCTCGAGATCGATGCCGGCGGGCCCTCTTACACGGCTGACACCCTGGCCTCTCTCCACGCCGAGGACCCGCCGCCGGAGCTGTTCCTGATCCTGGGCTCTGACGCGGCCGCCGGCCTGCTCACCTGGGAGCGCAGCGAGGAGGTGCGGGCGCTGGCCACCGTTGTGGTCGTCGAGCGTCCCGGCGCCTCGCCGGCGGTGCCCCCGGCGGGCTGGCGGTGGACCTGGGTCGAGGTGCCGAGCATCGAGGTGTCGAGCACAGACCTGCGGGCAAGAGCGGTCGACGGGCGTCCCCTCGACTACCTCGTGACCCCGGAGGTGGCGGCGTGGATCCACGCCCACGGGCTCTACCGGTCCGACGGCGCCGACCGGTAGGCTCGGTCATCCTGCCTGCGCCGACCCCCGACGACGAGACCCAAGCGTGGGCCATCACGGCCGCCCGAGCCGCCGACAGCAAGCAGGCGACCGACGTCGTCGTGCTGGACGTGGGGGAGGTGCTGGCCCTCTGCGGGTGGTTCGTGATCGCCAGCGCAGGGAACGAGCGGCAGGTCAAGGCCATCTGCGACGAGGTGGAGCGGCAGATCCGCGAGGCGGGCGGCCCCAAGCCCAAGCGGATCGAGGGGCTGCAGGACCGCCAGTGGGTGCTCATGGACTACGGCGACGTCGTTGTGCACGTCTTCCAGCAGGAGCAGCGCGACTTCTACGACCTCGAGCGCCTCTGGGCCGATGTCCCCCGCCTCGACTGGTCGGCGTCCGCCGCCTGATCTGCGGACACCGCCGGTCTAGATCGGATGGAACTCGATCCGGATGATGCCGAAGATCCACAGGCCGAGCATCACGAGCTGGAGGAACGCAACCAAGGCCAGGAACTCTGCGGCACGGCGGATCTTCACTGCCTCGTTGCCCAGCGCGGCGAGCAGACCTTCCGTCGTGACGGTCTGGGTGGCCCCTGCTTCGATCTCGCCCGCGGGCTCCGGCGGCGGATCGACCCGAAGGTGTCGCGGGGGATACCACTGGCCGTTGCTCCCCTGCCACCAGCCAGCACCTTGACTCAACTCGCTCATGTCCGCCCTCCCAGCCCGCCACAGACGGTGGGTCTAGATGCTCTGACCTGCACTGTCGCGGGTGGAGCTAAGGAGAATCGAACTCCTGACCTCTTCCATGCCATGGAAGCGCTCTA
>DAIQBC010000228.1:0-4580 GCA_036781345.1 Acidimicrobiales bacterium
CCAGGCCGCCAACATCCGGGCCGCCCTCGACGGCGAGCTCAGCTTCTACGCCCAGATCCTCGGCTTCCCCCTCCCAGCCGCCGAGGCCATCACACGGATCCAGATCGGCTGACCCCACCCGTTCTGTGGACGTCTACGTCCGCTATTCGAGCGTGTGCGTCCACAGAACCCGTCAGGTGACCCGTCCGAGGACCAGCGGGGGTGGGGGGACGGGGGTGGCGGACACCTCGATGGCACCGTCGAGGGCCTCAAGGGCGTGGGGGAGGCGAGCCGGGTCGTCGAGGTGCAGCTCGAGCAGGGGCTGACCCGTCTCGACGTGGTCGCCCACGGTGGCGTGCCACACGACTCCGGCGGTGGTCGACACGGCGTCGTCCTTGTGGGCCCGCCCGGCGCCGAGGCGCCAGGCGGCGACCCCAACACCCATGGCGTCGAGACGGCTGAGCGTGCCGGTGGTCGGGGCGGGCACGACCTCCACCTCGGTGGCCCGGGGGAGCGGTGCGGTGGGATCGCCGCCCTGGGCCCGCACCATGGCCTGCCAGGCATCCATGGCTCGGCCGTCGGTGAGCAGGTCGGCGGGGTCGGTGCCGTCGAGGCCGACGAGGGCGAGCATCTCGCGGGCGAGGTCGAGCGACAGCGCGACGACGTCGGCCGGTCCGCCGCCGGCCAGCACGGCCACCGCCTCCTCCACCTCAAGCGCGTTGCCGGCCGTGCGGCCGAGGGGCACGTCCATCTGGGTGAGCAGGGCCACCGTACGGACGTCGTGGGCGGCGCCGAGGGCCACCATCGTCTCGGCCAGCTCCCGAGCGCGGTCGGGGTCTTTCATGAAGGCGCCCGAACCCACCTTCACGTCGAGCACGAGCGCTCCGGTGCCCTCGGCGATCTTCTTCGACATGATCGAGCTGGCGATGAGCGGGATCGACTCCACCGTGCCGGTGATGTCGCGCAGCGCGTAGAGCTTGCGGTCGGCCGGCGCCAGGTCGGGGCCGGCGGCGTTGATCACCGCGCCGGAGTTGCGCAGCACCGTCTCCGCCTCCGCCGCGCTGAGGGTGGAGCGCCACCCCGGGATCGCCTCCATCTTGTCGAGGGTGCCGCCGGTGTGGCCGAGGCCCCGGCCCGCAGCTTGGGGCACGGCCGCCCCGCAGGCGGCCACCAGTGGGCACACGATCAGCGAGAGCTTGTCGCCCACCCCGCCGGTGGAGTGCTTGTCGACGGTGGGCTTGCCGATGCCCGACAGGTCGGCCCGGATGCCGGTGGCGATCATCTGCTGGGTCCAGCGGGCCAGCTCGTCGCCGTCGAGGCCGCGGAACAGGATGGCCATGAGCAACGCGGCGGCCTGCTCGTCGCCCACGGTGCCGTCGGTGTAGGAGCGGATGAACCAGTCGATCTGCTCGTCGCTCAAGCGGCCGCCGTCGCGCTTGGTGAGGATGACGTCGATGGCGTCCATCAGGTGCTCTGCTCCAGGTGCTCAGGACCGAAGGCGTCGGGCAGCAGCTCGCCCAGGCGCCGACCGTTGAACAGCAGCTCCGGTCCGCCGTGCTCGTGGAGCAGCTGCCGGCAGCGACCGCAGGGCACCAGCGGGCGACCGGCCCGGTCGACGCAGGCCACCGCCACCAGCCGCCCCCCACCGGTGGCGTGCAGGGCGGAGACGAGCCCGCACTCGGCGCACAGCGTGAGGCCGTAGGAGGCGTTCTCCACGTTGCAGGCGGTGAGCACCCGGCCATCGTCGACGAGCCCCGCGACACCCACGGGGTAGCTCGAGTACGGCACGTAGGCGCGTTGGCCGGCGTCGACGGCCAACCCGTGCAGGGCATCCCAGTCGATGGCGATCGGACCGCTCACCGCGATCGCTCGAAGGAGACCCCGTCTGATGCAGGGGCGACGGCCCGGCCCACTGCTCCGGCCACGACGATGATCGTGACCACGAACGGCAAGGCCTGCCAGAACTCGCTGGGGATGGCGAAGTCGCCGATCGTGACGCCGAGGAACTGCAGCCGAGCTCCCAGCGCCCGGGTGAACCCGAAGAGCATGGCGCCCGCGAACGCGGTGCTGGGCCGCCACTTGCCGAAGATCAGAGCAGCGAGAGCGATGAAGCCGGCGCCGTTGGTCATGCTGTCCTCGAAGCCGGCCTGCGACTCGAGGGAGAACCAGGCCCCGCCGAGGCCAGCGATCAGGCCGCCGATGACCACCGCGGTGTAGCGGATCCTGATGACGTCGATGCCGAGCGTCTCGGCGGCGTGGGGGTTCTCGCCCACCGACCGCACCCGCAGGCCAAAGGGGGTGCGGAACAAGACGAAGGCGGTGACTCCCACGATCACGAACATGGCGAAGAAGATCGGCCGGTTGGTGAAGAGCTGCGGACCGAGGATCGGGATCTTGGAGAGGCCCGGCAGCGGGATCGTGCCAGTGGGGACGCCGGTGGAGATGCCCGACGGCACGATGACCTCCGAGCGGAGGAAGCCGGTGAGGCCCAGCGCGAGCAGGTTGATGACCACACCGGAGATGATCTGGTCGACCCGGAAGCTCACGCACAGCAGGGCGTGGAGCAGCGCGATGAGCCCGCCTGTGAGCACGGCCGCGCCGATGGAGAGCCACAGCGCACCGGTGCTGCGGGCGTCCCCGACGAGTGCGTAGGTCATGAACCCCATGCCGGCCGACGCCAGCATCATCCCCTCGATGCCGATGTTGACGACGCCCGACCGCTCGCACCACAGGCCCGCCATCGAGCCGAGGGCGATCGGGGTGCCGAGGCGGAGCGACTCGACCAGGAGCTGGGTGACGTTCGTGTCCGGCGCGGTGGACAGCGCGAGGGCAAGGACGATCACCAGGGGGATGAACAGGATCGTCGAGAGGAGCAGGCTGCCCTGCACGAGCCGCTCGGCCCGGCGCTCGAAGAAGGAGGCGACCGCCGTGAGCACGAAGATGAGCCCGATCGTGGTCACGACGGTGGTCGGGGAGAAGACGACCTTGAGCGCGTCGGGCGGTGGTTCGAAGGTGAGGCCCTTGTCGACCTCGGCGAGGTTGGAGGCGACGTAGCCCACCAGGAACAGCCCGAGCAGGCCGAACAGCACTCCGATCGTCTGGCGGCGGCCCAGGCGCAGGGCGCTCACGTGGTCGACCCCCAGCCGGTGCTCATCTGGGTGGCCGCCAGCCCGCCCGCGCCGTCGCGCCGCATGCGGAAGATCCACCGAACGATGACGTCGGCGGCCACGAAGAGCAGCACCAGAGCTTGCACGATGCGCACTGCGTCGATCGAGAGGCCCGCCTCCTGCTGCATCAACCCGGCACCGGAGAGCATCGAGCCCCAGAGGATCGCCGTGAGGATGATGGCGTAGGGGTTGGCGCGGGCGAGCAGGGCGATGGCGATGGAGTCGAACCCGATGGCGGCGAACACGCCGGGGCTCAGGAAGCCCGTGGTGCCGCTGATCTCCCCGGCACCGGCCAGACCGGCGAAGGCTCCGGCGAGGGCCATGACGGCGATCATGGTGCGGTTGACCGCCATCCCGGCGTACTTGGCGGCGTTGGGGTTGGTCCCGACAGAGCGCACCTCGAACCCGAAGGTGGTCCGCTTGAGGAGGAACCACACCAGCGTGCAGAGACCGAGCATGATGAAGAAGCCGAGGTGGAGGGGCGGCTCGCTGGCGATGAGCGTGGGGAGCCGCCCGGCGGCGGGGAGGGGGGCCGTGTGGGGCACGGAGGCGGACATGTCGCGCAGGATCACGGGATCCCGTGATCCGACCATCCAGCGGACGAGGAGGATGGCGATGTTGTTGAGCATGATCGTGACGATCACCTCGTGGGCGCCGGTGCGGGCCTTGAGGAAGCCAGGGATGCCGCCCCAGATCCCGCCTCCGAGCACCCCGGCCAGCAAGATGATCGGGATCAGCAGCGGGCCCGGGAGACCGGCCAGCCAGCTGAACGTGCCCACCCAGGCGGCGACCGTGGCGCCGACGAGCAGCTGTCCCTCGGCGCCGATGTTGAACAGGCCGGCCTTGAAGGCGAAGGCCACCGACAGCGCGGCACCGATGAACGGCGTGGATCGACCCAGAGACGCCGCGATGCGATCAGGGCTGCCGAACATGCCGCGCAGCAGCGCCCAGTAGGCATCGATCGGGTTCTTGCCGATGGCCACGATCACGACCCCCGCCACCACGAGGGCGACGATGATCGCGTACAGGGGGACGAGGACGGGCTGGAGGCCCCCCGCCTCCCGGAGCACGGCGCGCAGCTTGTCGGAGGTCGACGGCGGCTGCGGTTGGGGATCAGCCATCACGCCTGCGCTCCGCTGGCCATCAGCAGCCCCAGGTGGTCACGAGTGGCGTCCACCCGCGGGAAGACGCCCACGAGGGCCCCCCGGTAGATCACACCGATCCGGTCGGACAGGTTGAGCACCTCGTCGAGCTCCGCGGACACCAGCAGCACGGCAACCCCCTGGTCGCGCATCTCGACGATGCGGCGGTGGATGAACTCGATCGAGCCCACGTCGAGGCCGCGGGTGGGCTGGGCGACCACCAGCAGGGTCACGTCGCCGGTGAGCTCGCGGGCGATGATCACCTTCTGCTGGTTGCCGCCGGACAGGTTGT
>DAIQBC010000229.1:0-4546 GCA_036781345.1 Acidimicrobiales bacterium
GCGCTGGATGGCGAAGGGCTCGAGGATGCCCTGGTCGGCGAGGACCTTGACGAGGAGGGGGGAGACGCCGAGCGACTCGAAGGTGAGGGTGAGGTCGTCGGCGGGCGCGGGGATGATGTCGGTGTCGGTGTCGTCCATGGTGTTCTACGCAACGATACCGGCGGGGCCCGCGGAGCCCCCCATTGCCGTCAGCCCGGAAGGGCGGACTCCACGGCCTTGACCAGGCTCGCGTCCTCGGGGACGACCATGGGCGCGAAGCGGGTCACCTGGCCGCCAGGGGCCACGAGGAACTTCTCGAAGTTCCACTGGATGTCGCCGTCTCGCCCTTCGGCGTCGGCCACGGCGGTGAGCTCGGCGTAGAGCGGATGCCGCTCGTCGCCGTTCACGTCCACCTTCTCGGCGAGGGGGAACGTGACGCCGTAGGTCACGGAGCAGAACGTGGCGATCTCCTCGGAGCTGCCGGGCTCCTGGCCACCGAACTGGTTGCAGGGCACCCCCAGCACGCTGAATCCCCGGTCGGCGTACTTCTCGTACATCCGCTCCAAGCCCTCGTACTGCGGCGTGAGGCCGCACTTGGAGGCGACGTTCACGATGAGGAGCGCCTGGTTCTCATAGTCGTGGAGGTCGAGGGGGGTGCCGTCGAGGCGGTTGATGGTGTGGTCGTAGATCGACATGCCGGCGAACGCTACCTGCGCTTCGGCAGCTTCACCCGCCCGCGCGGCAGATCCACGTCAACCCCTTCCTGACGCAGCCGCCGGGCCTGCTCGGCCTCGTGGCCCGGCACCAGCCGTCCGGAGGCGCTCACGACCCGCCACCAGCAGTAGCTCCCGCCCGAACCGGCGAGGAAGGCGCCCACGGATCGGGCTGCCCCCGGCCGGCCCGCCTCGAGGGCCACCTCGCCGTAGGTGACCACCGCACCGGGCTCCAGCGAGCGCAGCACCTGATCCACGGCCTGCTCCCATGGCGTCACAGCCGCTACCTTGCCCGACGTGCCCGCGCTCCGCCCCGTCGATGTCGCCCGCCACGTCGCCGACATCGCCGACCTGGGGTACACGATCCTGGAAGACGCCATCGAGGTCGACCTGCTCGACGAGCTCACCGAGGCGCTCGAGCGGCTCGAGGTCGAGCTCGGCATCGTGCCGGCGACCAACGACTTCGAAGGCAGCCGCACCGTGCGCATCTACAACCTGCTGGTCCACGGCCCCGCCTTCGAGCGGATCCCGGTCCACCCGAACGTGCTCCCCGTGGTGGAGGGCGTGTTGGATGCCGGCTGCCTGATCTCGTCGCTGTCGTCCATCGCCATCGGCGAGGGTGAGACGCCCCAGCCCATCCACGCCGACGACCAGCTCATGCCGATCCCGAAGCCGCATCCCCCGACGGTGTGCAACACGATGTGGGCCCTCACCGACTTCACCGACGCCAACGGGGCCACCCGGATCATCCCAGGCACGCACCTGGCCGACCACTCGCCCGACTATGGCTCGCCGTACGACTCGATCCCGGCGGAGATGGCTCGCGGCTCCGTGCTCGTGTGGCACGGCAGCCTCTGGCATGGCGGGGGAGCCAACACCACCCCTGAGCGCCGGGTCGGGATCGCGATGAACTACTGCGCGGGGTACATCCGTCAGCAAGAGAACCAACAGCTCGGCATCCCGCGCCAGGTGGCCGCCGGCTTCACGACGCGCTTGCAGCAGCTCTGCGGCTACGGGGTCTACCAGGGGCTCATCGGGCACATCGACAAGCACGATCCCATCGAGCTCCTGCAGGGCGTCGGCGCCCACCGGATGGTGTGGGACTGATGCCCACGAGCGGGATCACCGACGCCGATGAGCGCCTCCACCCCGTGGCCGACCCATCGCCCCACTGGAGCGACTCGCTCTACTTCAACGCCTGGGACCCCGCCAGCAATGCCTTCGTGATGACACGCATCGCGGTGCTCGGCAACCGCGAGCAGGTCACCGGCGGGATGATCGTGTGGGTCGATGACGAGCTCAGCTACGGCTACGGCCGTGAGCTCGACGAGATCCCAGCCACCGACTGGGACGTCATGACCACCGACGGCCTCACCTACCGGATGCTGCAGTCCGGGCAGGCCTGGGCCGTCCAGCTGGCCGACGGCGAGGCGCAGGCGCACCTCGAGTGGCACGGCCTCAGCCCGGCCACGTCGTACGACGCCCACCCCACCGGTGCGCTTCCCAAGGCCGTGGCCTGGGGCCACTACGAGCAGAGCTGCCGCGTCACCGGCGACCTCATCGTGGGGGGCCACAGGATCGCCTTCGACGGCTTCGGCCAGCGCGACCACTCCTGGGGCTTCCGGCACTGGGCCGGACTGCACCAGTGGCACTGGGTCACGGGGTTCGCGACAGACGGGCACGCCTTCAACCTCTTCGAGGTGCACACGCACGACGACGCGACGTCCGTGAACGGCTTCGTCCACGGACCCGACGGCGACCACTACATCACCGCGGTCGACCGCGTGCTGCTCCGCGGGGACGACGGCGGGGCGGCCACCTTCCAGATGACCCTCACCACCACGGCCGGCGCGACCACGATCACCGGCGAGCGGGCGGCGACGTCCGTGCCGGTGCGACCGGCCGAGGACCAGCCGGCGATCGTCTACGAGACGCCCGTGCGGCTCAGCATCGACGGTGCACCGGGGTACGGCATCTACGAGCACCTCGTGACCGAGTTCGATTGAGCGGCGACGGGCTGGACGGTGTCATGCGGTGGCCGGGTGCACACCCGGCGGCCGGCTGGCGGCGGGCCGACGGCACCAAGGCTGCGGTAGGTGACATCACACGCCCGTTCGCGCTGGCGTCGGTGACCAAGGTCCTCACCACCATGGCGGTGCTGGTGGCCGTGCAGGAGGCGATCGTCGACCTCGACGAGCCGGCGGGCCCGCCGGGCGCCACCGTGCGCCTGCTCCTCTGCCACGCCTCTGGCCTCCCCTCGGAGGGCGACGATCCCATCGCGCCTCCCGGCCAACGCCGGATCTACGGCAACGCTGGCTTCGAGTGGCTGGCCGCTCTCGTGGCCCAGCGGGCCGCAGTGCCCTTTGCCGAGTACGTCCAGGAGGGCGTGCTCGACCCGCTCCGCATGACCGCCACCAGCGCGACGGGCTCGGCCGCCTCCGGGGCACAGTCGACGCTGTCGGACCTGCTGCGTCTGTCCGGCGAGCTGCTCGGCCCCGGACGGGTGCTGGCCCCGGAGATGCTGGCCGAGGCCACCACGGCACAGCTGCCCCTCCTCGAGGGAGTGCTGCCCGGCTACGGCCTGCAATCCCCCAACTCCTGGGGGCTCGGCTTCGAGCTGCGCGACCACAAGTCGCCTCACTGGATGCCCCCCGACTCCTCCCCGGCCACCTTCGGGCACTTCGGGCGGTCGGGCGCGTTCTTGTGGGTGGATCCTGAGGCCGGCGTGGCCTGCGTCGTCCTGGCCGACCAGGCCTTCGGGGAGTGGGCGATCCAGGCGTGGCCGAACCTGGGGTCGGCCGTCCTGGCCGCGGCACGGTAGGTTCGAGCGACCAATGGCTGCAGACCGCAAGGAGTCCGGGACGACGTTGGCCGAGGTGAGGGCCCGAACCGCGCTGCGGGACGCCGGGCTCGACCCCATGGTGCCGCTTGAGCGGGCCAGCAGCGTCACCAACGAGGTGTGGCTCACCCCAACCCACGCCGTGCGGGTCAACCGGCATCCGACCAACCGTCTCTACCGGGAAGCCCTGGTGGCCGAGGTGCTGCCCCGAGAGGTCGGGTATCCGACGGTCGTCGCCCACGGCGGCAGCCGCGGAGAGGACTGGTTGGTGGCCGAGCGCATGCCGGGCATCCCGCTCGCCCACCACTGGCCCGACCTCACCGACGAGCAGCGCCATCGCGCCGTCGACCAGCTCGCCGAGCGGCTGCGCTGGCTGCACAGCACCCCGGCCCCGGATGACCTCCCGCCCATCGAGCAGGCGCCCCAGCTGCTCGAGGTCGGCGTCAGTGAACCCACCAAGCCAGTGATCGAATCCCTCCGGCGCGCCATGGAGCTGGACTTCGTGGACACCATCATGCTGTCCGACGCGGCGGACATGGTGACCGACCTCGCCCCCGCGCTGATCCCGTTCGAGTCCGAGACGCTCGTCCACGGCGACCTCACGTTCGAGAACGTGCTGTGGCACGACGGCGAGGTCACGGCCGTCCTCGATGTCGAATGGGCTCGTCCCGGGCCCAGCGACCTCGACCTCGACATCCTCCTGCGCTGCTCGGCCTATCCGCAGCTCCACGTGGCCGAGGCCTACGTGGCGCGGACCCGCCCTGAGGACTACAGCGAGGTGCCCTGGTGGCTGGCCAAGGCCTACCCGGAGCTCTTCCAGTACCCCAGCCAGCTCGACCGGATGCGGGTGTACTCCATCGCGTACGACGTGCGCGACCTCCTGGCGGCGCCGCCACAGGCCAGCCCCCACCGCCTTCCGGAGCTGCACGCCTACCACCGGCTGGCGCGTGTGGTGACCCGGGAGAGCTACCTCGACGTGCTCGGCCGCGGCCGGATCTAGAAGACCGCGGCGGCG
>DAIQBC010000230.1:0-4541 GCA_036781345.1 Acidimicrobiales bacterium
TGCGCCTCCGGCAGGATTCGAACCTGCGGCCGTCGGATTAGAAGTCCGCTGCTCTGTCCGGCTGAGCTACGGAGGCTCGTCGAGAGCGTACGTGCTGCCCCTGCAACGCCCGATCACGGTTGAAGCTCGGTCGGGGCACTGACCTATGCTGACCGCTCCGTGGTGGCCGTAGCTCAGGTGGTTAGAGCGCCAGGTTGTGGCCCTGGAGGCCGGGGGTTCGAGTCCCCTCGGTCACCCCAAGCAAGTGCTGGTCTGCCACAGGACCAGAGGGCTTCGTGGCCGGGCGCACCAGCGCCTAGGCTGCGGAGCCCACATGCCCCTCTAGCTCAACTGGTCAGAGCGTCGGACTCTTAATCCGCAGGTTCTGGGTTCGAGTCCCAGGGGGGGTACGCAGCGCAGGCCAGGTCGCACGACCTGGCCTGCGGCGCGTCCGGGATCAGCCGAGCTCGCCGACCACGACGGCCGGGTTCTCGGACTGCACCACGCCGCCCGCCTCCTCGGCGGTGACGGCCAGAGCGGCCAGGTCGGTGCCACCTTCGAAGGGC
Source organism: Acidimicrobiales bacterium (assembly GCA_036781345.1). Classification (GTDB taxonomy): domain Bacteria; phylum Actinomycetota; class Acidimicrobiia; order Acidimicrobiales; family VFJN01; genus VFJN01. Next base: position 546 of record DAIQBC010000230.1, read on the forward strand.
AGGATGGCTCCCGGGGCGCCGCCCAGCAGGCCCAGCGAGATGAGCCCGGTGCTGGTCTGGCCCCAGAGCTGGTAGGTGCGGCCTCCTTCGAGCCCGGGGAGCTCGTTGGCCATGAGGTAGCCGGTGCCGTCGGACAGCACCACGGCCGTGACGGAGACCGTGCCGTCGGCGGAGGTGAGCTCCACTTTGGTGGCCTCCGGGTCGCGCAGGGCCACGTTGGCGGCGCTCAGCAGCGAGCCGTCCTCGATGGCCGCCTCGAAGCGATCGAGCTGGTCCTGCTGGCGCACCACCTGGGCGCCCAGCACGCCGATGGCCAGCGCGGCAGCGGCTCCCAGCGCTACGGCCACGATGCGGTTGCTCCGTTCCCTTCGACGGGGAGCGAGCGGCGTGATGGTGCCGAGGGCCCCGGGCAGGTCGAGGCGCATCGGCGGGGGCGACTCCTCGAGCTGGACGGAGATGCGATCCCACAGACCGGCCGGGGCGTCGCCCCCTGTGTTGCCGAGCAGGGTGGCCACCTCGCGATGCCCCGCCACCTCGGACCGGCAACGGGGGCAGCCCTCGAGGTGCTGCTCGACCAGCGCTGCCTCATCGGAGTCGACGGCGTTGAGCGCGTAGGCCCCGAGCACCTCCTCGATCTCGTCATGGGCGAGCGGCCTCACAGATCAATCCCGTTGCCAGCGCCGACGAGCTCAGAGCGCAAGCGCTTCAAGCCGGTGCGGATGCGACTCTTCACCGTGCCCTCCGGCTGATCGAGGAGGTCCGCGACCTCCCGATACGTATGGCCCCCGAAGTAGGCGAGCGAGATGGCCTCCCGCTCGATCTCGGGGAGGGAGCCCATCGCTTCCTTGATGCGCTCGGCCATCGACAGATCGAGCACCTCGTGCTCCAGGTCGTAGCCCTTCTCCGCCGTGCGGCGCACATCCCGCTCCTCCCGCGCCCGGCGCGACGTCTCCGATCGCAGGACGTCGACGGACCGCCCGTGGCACTGCGCCAGCAGGTAGGACCGCAGCGTGCCGCGCTCGGAGTCGAACTTCTCCGGCTGGTTCCAGATCCGCAGGAACACCTCTTGCACGATCTCCTCGGCCATTGCCGCGTCGGCCAGCAGGCGCTTGGCCAGCGCGAACACCGCGCCGGCGTGCCGGCGGTAGGCCTCCGCCAGCGCCTCCTGGCGATAGCGGCTGATGGCAACGACCAGCACGGCGTCGCTGCACTCGGTGAGATCCCCATCGATGGCCATGGCAACCGGCTGTTCGGAGCCGGCCCCGGTCTCGGATGACACGATCGCCCCCCCCCTCAGCGCCGGTCGAAGCGAGACACCACTTCGACGTGGGACGTGTGCGGGAACAAGTCCACCAGCAGGACAGTCTGCAGCTCGTAGCCCGCCTCGGCCAGCAGGCGGGCGTCGCGCCCGAGGGCCGCCGGATCGCAGCTCACGAGGGCGAGCCGGGGGGCGTGGGTGGCGACCACCTTGCTCACGCCACGGGCCCCCAGGCCCGTGCGGGGCGGGTCGGCCACCACCACGTCGGCGTGGGCGGCACCCCAGTGGTCGACGTCGGCCCGCACGATGCGCACGTCCCGGTCGGCCAGGTTCACCCTGGCATCGGCCACCGCCGAGGCGGAGTGCTCGACGAGGGAGATCGAGCCATCGACGGGCAGGGCGCCCGCGAACAGGCCCACCCCGCCGTAGAGGTCGACGAGGTGCCCGCCCGTCGGGAGGGCACCCTGGATGGCCTCCGCCACGGCCGTCACGAGGGCCTCGGCGCCGTCAGGTCGCGCCTGGAAGAAGGACCGGGCCGAGATGCGCCACCGCCGCCCGGCCACCTCCTCGTGGAGCCACGCCCGCTTGCCCGCCTCCAGCTCGCCGGACGACACCACCCGGACCCCGTCGGGCACCTGCGTGCGGGCGGCGTGACGCGCCACCACCACGAGGCGCTCACCGGTTCGGGCGCCGGCCCGGAGCACCACCTCGCCGTCGGGGAAGCGCCCGTCGGTGACCAGCTCGTCGACGAGCGGGTGGGCCACCAGGCAAGGCCCCACCGCGAGGACATCGTGGCTCTGCCGCCGACGGAACCCGAACCGACCGTCGACGGACACGCCACGGAGGGTGGTGCGGTAGCCAGTCGCGGGCAGGTCCGGGCCCTCGCCCACCGTGATGTCGACCTTGGCCTGGCGCCGGAGGGCGTCGCTCACGATGGTGGCCTTGAGGCGTCGCTGAGTCGCGGGAGCCACGTGCTGCCAATCGCACCCGCCGCACCCCGCCGCCACGAACGAGCATGGTGCCGCCACCCGATCGGGCGAGGCGTGCAGCACTTCATGCACGGTCCCCCGGGCGAAGTCCTTCTTCTGCTGGTGCAGATCCACCGAGACGGTCTCGCCGGGCAGCGCCCCGGCCACGAAGGTCACCCGACCGCCAGGGTCACGCGCGAGACCCTCGCCGCCCGCCACGACCGTGGTGATCTCCAAGGTCAGTGGCTCCACAGGACGACTGTAGGGGCGTGCGAGGATGGGCGACGATGACCGACCACCCCGGACCCGACCGGCCCATCGAGATCGCCCCCTCTGTCCTATCGGCCGACTTCGCCCGGCTCGGTGAGGAGGTGGCCGCCCTCGAGGCCGCCGGCGTCGACCGCATCCAGTGGGACGTGATGGACGGCCGCTTCGTGCCCAACCTCACCTTCGGGCCCGACGTCATCGCCGCCTGCCGCCCCCACGCCTCCGTCCTCTTCGAGGCGCACCTCATGGTCGAGGACCCCGACGCGCTGGCGCCCCGCTACGTCGAGGCGGGCTGCGGCCTGCTGATCGTGCACGCCGAGGCGTGCCGCCACCTCCACCGCACCCTCGGGCACGTCCGCGAGCTGGGCGCTCGCGCCGGGGTGGCCCTCAACCCCTCGACCCCAGCCGTCACGGTGGAGCACGTGCTCGACCTGGTCGACCTCGTGCTCGTCATGACGGTGAACCCTGGCTTCGGCGGCCAGACCTACCTCGCGACCATGGAGCCCAAGGTGGCTGAGGTGCGTCAGATGGTGCTGGAAGGCGGCCACGACGTTGACGTGGAGGTCGACGGGGGCATCGGACCGTCTACGATCCAGGCCGCGGCTGCAGCTGGGGCCAACGTGTTGGTGGCCGGCTCAGCGCTGTATCGCGACCCCGCGGGCTTGGCCCACGCGGTGACCGAGCTCCGGGCCCTCGCCGAGGCAACCCGTCGTTGACCTGATCAAGGAGTGCATCATGGGGTTGCTGGACAGCTTGAAGAAGCTCGTGCAAGGCAAGGGCAAGCAGGTGGAGGCCGGGATCGACAAGGTGGCTGACTTCGCCGATGACAAGACCGGCGGCAAGTTCGGCGACAAGATCGACGGTGCGGCCGAGAAGGCCAAGGACATCGTCGACAAGCTCGACGACAAGTAGATACGGCCCGCCAACGGTGCGTCAGGCGCTGGCTGTCCTGGTCGTCGCCGTCCTCACGGCGTGCTCCGACCAGGGCGGCAGCGCCGATGCGCTCTGCACGGCGGTGGCCGAGGGCGACGGCCTCGCCACGGCCTTCCAGGGCTTCGACCCCACCGATCCGGTGGCCGCCCTCGAGCAGCTCCGCCCCGCGCGGGTGACGCTCGGGGGACTCCTCGACAAGGCCCCGGACAAGGTGCGGGACGACCTCCAAGTGGAGATCGACTACGTGCAGGCGCTGATCGACGCCCTCGAGGGCGTGCCGCCCGGCGACCCCGCCGAAGCGGCGCTGCAGGTGCAATCGGTCACCGACGCCCACCCTGGCGTGGACGATGCCGCCGCGAGCCTGACCGACTTCGCCCGGCAGGAGTGCTCCCCCACCTCGACGACGCCGACCGCCTCGCCCTAGAGGAGCTCGCCGCGCTTCACCGACACGTGGTCGATGATGCCGTAGTCCTTGGCCTGCTCGGCGGTGAACCAGCGGTCGCGCTCGCTGTCCTCCTGGATCTGGTCGAACGTCTGCCCGGTGTGGTGGGCGATGCGCTCGGCCATGAG
>DAIQBC010000231.1:0-4527 GCA_036781345.1 Acidimicrobiales bacterium
AGGCGAGGTCGACGTCACTGCTCGGGTAGAGGCTGAAGGGCCGGTAGGTGTGCTCACCGTGGGGCCGGGCGAGCAGCGTGTCGAGGTCGACCTCGAGGTAGGCCACCCGCTCCCCGATGCTGTGGGCGTCGAGCACGCCGGGGTCGATCTCGCCCAGCGCGCCCACCACGAGGTCGCCCAAGCGGAGCCGGGCGCTGCGGGTGGGGTGGAGGCCCGGCACCTCTGCGTTGTCGATGCGAACGTGGTCGAACCCGAGGGAATCGGCCACGAAGCGCCAGAGGTGGACGGCCTCGACCGCATCCGCCCCCGCCAGCACCGCCGCCAGGACCTCGCGCTCGTCAGGCAGCTCGGCGTCGGGGTCCGTCGGACGGTTGAACGTGTGGCCCACCTCGAAGAGGCGGACCCCGTGGTTGCGGTGCGACCAGTTGTAAGCCACAGCCCCCACGAGGCCCGGCAGGAGCGAGGTGCGCAGCACGGACTGCTCGGCGGCTAGCGGGTTGGCGATGGTGAGGCCCTCGTCGGGCAGGCCGCAGCGAGCCAGGTCGCCGGGGGCGAGGAACGGCAGCGGCATCGCCTCGGACAGCCCACGGCCCACGAGCATCGCCCGCAGCCGGCGGCGCTCGGTCTGGCGAGCGGACAGCCCACCCGTGGTGGCGGCTCGGGGCAGCGTGCGCCCGAGGGCCGTGTAGCCGTGGTGCCGGGCGACCTCCTCGATCACGTCGATCTCGGTGGCGGAGTCGTAGCGCCACGACGGGATGGCGACGTCCAGGTCCGCCCCGGCCGGGCTGGTGGCAAACCCGATCGGGTCCAGCACCTCGGCGATGCGGGCGACGCCGAGGTCGGTGCCGAGCAGCCGGGCCACCCGGGCCGTGCGGACGCGCACGGTGGGGCGCTCAGGCAGGGTGCCAGTGGCTACCGCCGTCCCGTCCTCCAGTGCTGCGCCGAGGAGCCCGGCGAACCGGCGCATGGCGAGGTCGACCACCTCTGGGTCGGTGCCCTTCTCGAAGCGGGTGGAGGCCTCGGAGCGCAGCTTGTGGCGGCGCGACGACGTCACGATGCCGATCGGGTGGAACCAGGCCATCTCGAGCAGCACGTCGGTGGTGCGGTCGTCGATCTCGCTCGACGCGCCACCCATGATCCCGGCCAGGCCCACCGGCACGTCGTCGCCGTCGCAGATGAGCAGGTCCTCGCGGGTGAGGGAGCGCTCGACGTCGTCGAGCGTGGTCAGCGTCTCGCCGTCTCGGGCCACGCGCACCCGGAACCCCGGCCCGGCCACCTTGGCCAGATCGTAGGGGTGGTTGGGCTGGCCCAGCTCGAGCATCACGTAGTTCGAGATGTCGACGACGTTGTTGATCGACCGCATCCCCATGAGCGTGAGGCGGGTGGCCAGCGCAGGGTCGCCGGGACCGACGCTGACACCCCGCAGCACCCGGGCCTCGAAGCTGCCGCAGCGCTCGGGGTCAAGGATCTCCACCGACACCGATGCGACCAGGTCAGCCGGGACCAGCGACGGCACGGGCTCGGGCAGCCTGAAGGGCAGCCCGAGCCGGGCAGCGAGGTCTCGGGCCACACCGGCCACCGACATGGCGTCGGGGCGGTTGGGGTTGATCTCGAGGTCATAGAGGACGTCGGGATCGATCCCCAAGGCCTCGGCGAAGGGCGTGCCGGGCTGGAGGTGCTCTGGGAGGATGAGGATGCCGCCGTGCTCGTCGCCGAGCCCGAGCTCGCGCGGCGAGCAGAGCATCCCGTTCGACCACACTCCGGCCATCTTGCGGCGGCCGATCTCCATGCCGTCGGGCATCACGGTGCCGATGGTGGCGAGGGGGACGAGATCCCCGGCGACCATGTTGAAGGCCCCGCAGCCGATCTCCAGCGGCTCCCCGTCACCGAGGTCGACGATCACCTGGTGGATCTTGTTGGCGCCGGACACCGGCCGGGTCTCGAGCACCCGGGCCACGACGATCCCGTCCAGCCCCTCCCCGATCCGATCGAGCTCCTCCACCGCCATCCCGAGGTCGCTCATCACCTCGCCCAGCGCGACAGGGTCCCCGTCGAAGGGGGCGAAGTCGCGAAGCCAGGAGAGCAGCACCTTCATGTCAGAACTGCCCCAAGAAGCGGATGTCGTTGGTGAAGAGGTCGCGGAGGTCGTCCACCCCATGGGCGCTGGCGGCGAGGCGGTCGAGACCGAAGCCGAAGGCGAAGCCCTGCCACTCCTCAGGGTCGATGCCGCAGCTGATCAGGACGTTCGGGTGCACCATGCCGCAGCCGCCGAGCTCCAGCCACGAGCCATCAGGGCGCTGGATGTCGAACTCGGCCGAGGGCTCCGTGAACGGGAAGTAGGACGGACGCAGCCGAGAGGTGAAGTCCCCGCCGAAGAACGCCTTGGTGAACGCGTCGATTGTGCCCGCCAAGTCGGCGAAGGTGATGTGACGGTCCACCACCAGGCCCTCGATCTGGTGGAACACCGGCATGTGGGTCGCGTCGGGGGTGTCCTGCCGGAACACGCGCCCCGGCATCACCATGCAGAAGGGCGGCTCCTGGCCGGTCATGACCCGCACCTGCACCGGCGACGTGTGGGTGCGGAGCAGCGTCGAGCCTGGCTCCCCCATCTCCACGTAGAGCGTGTCGTACATGTCGCGTGCCGGGTGGTCGGGAGGGAAGTTGAGCGCACCGAAGTTGTTCCAGTCGGTGTCCACCTCGGGGCCCTCGGCGATCGTGAAGCCCATCCCGACGAAGACGTCTTCGAGGGTCTCCATGGCCTGGGTGACGAGGTGCAGATGGCCGACACCCGCGGCCGGCGGCACCTCGGTGAGGTCGAGGCGTTCGGTGAGGAGCTGCGCTCGCCGCGCCGTCGCCTCCAGCTCGGCCCGTCGGACGGCCAGTGCCCCATCCAGGGCGTCGCGCACCCGGTTGACCGCACCCCCGACCTCGCGCCGGCCGTCGGCATCAAGGCTGCCCAGCTGCGCCTTGACAGAGGACAGCGCAGACCGCTTGCCGAGCAGCTCCGCGTCAAGAGCCTGCAGCTCGTCCAGGGACGCCGCCGCGGCGATGCGCGGCATCCCGTCGGCCTCGATGGCGGCGATGTCGTCGAGCATGGTCAGGGATGCTCCCCGGTCAGGCCGGGCGGTCGCCAATCGGTTCCGGCCGATCGCCGGGGACCACGCTCGACGTCGCCGCCCGACGCTGTCGGAGCGACTCGAAGCACAGCAGCGTGCCGGCCATCGCCACGTTGAGCGACTCGGACCGACCGACCATCGGGATCGTGAGGCGTTCATCGACTGTCGTCCGCACGGGCGCGGGCAGACCGTGGGCCTCGCTGCCCACGATCACGGCCACGGGGCCCGTGAGGTCGCAGCGGTCGTACGGGTCGCCGCCCTCCACCACCGTGGCGACCGAGCGCACGCCGTGGCGCCGCAAGCGCCCGAGCACCTCCATCACGTCAGCTCCGATGGACACCGGCAGATGGAACAGCGCCCCGGCGGAGGCCCGCACGCACTTGGCGTTGGTGGGGTCCACCGAGGTGCCGCAGAAGAGTACCGCTGCCGCGCCGGCGGCCTCGGCGGCTCTCAGCAGGGTCCCGGCGTTGCCGGGATCGGCCACGTCGACCAGGACGAGGGTCAAGGGGCCGTGTGCTGCGGCCGCGATCGCTTCCTCCACGGGCACGTCGATGCGTCGCGCCACGGCGGCCAGGCCCTGGGGAGTGACGGTGTCCACGCAACGGGCCAGTACATCGGCGGCCACGTCCCGCACGAGCGCCCCCGCCGCGGCGGCGGCCGCCACGACGTCAGCGTCCGCCGTGGGAGCCACGAACACCTCGTCGATCACCACACCAGCCGCGAGGGCCTCCCGCAAGAGGACCGGCCCGTCGATGACGAAGGCGCTCTCGGCAAGACGCGCACTGCGGCGCCCCGAGAGGCGCCGCAGTCGCTGCACACTGGCATGCCGGGGACCCACCGGCCCCCGGGTGTCGCTCAGGTGCTCTCCTCGGCCGATGCCTGGCCGGCGGCTTGCACCAGAGCGCTGAAGGCCGCCGGCTCCCGCACGGCGAGGTCGGCGAGGACCTTGCGGTCGACCTCGATCTCCGCCAAGCGGAGCCCAGCGATGAACCGGCTGTAGCTCGTGCCGTTCTCCCGGCAGGCGGCGTTGATCCGTTGGATCCACAGCGCCCGGAAGTCGCCCTTGCGGGCCCGGCGGTCGCGGAAGGCGTACTGCCCCGCGTGCATCACTGCCTCGTTGGCGGCCTTGAACGAACGGCTCTTGTTGCCGTAGTAGCCCTGGGCGCGCTCGAGTGTCGCCCGGCGCTTCTTCTTCGAGTGGACGGCCCGCTTGACCCGTGCCATGTGTCATTCCTCCTTGGTCCGGCCTACAGGCCGAGCATCCGCTTGATCCGAGCGGCGTCGCCGCGGGCCACACCGGTCTCCCCCTTCAGGCGCCGCATGCGCTTGGGGGCCTTCTTCTCGAGGATGTGGTTTTTGTTGACCTGCAGGCGCCGGAGCTTGCCGGTGCCGGTGACCTTGAAGCGCTTCT
>DAIQBC010000232.1:0-4488 GCA_036781345.1 Acidimicrobiales bacterium
GTCGGTGCGCACCACTCGGCACGTCTTGCCGGTGTACGACCGGCTCACCACCGTGCCGTCCTCTGCCAAGCCGAGCAACGTCTCCTTGTAGCCCTTCACCGCGTTGGCCTTGAACGTGGCGATGAAGCGGGTGCCCACCCAGATGCCGTCGGCGCCGAGGGCCAGCGCGGCGGCCAGGCCGCGTCCGTCGACGATGCCACCCGCCGCCACCACGGGCACCCGATCGCCCACCGCGTCCACCACCTGGGGCACCAGAGCGAAGGTGGCGATCTTGCCGGTGTGGCCGCCGGCCTCGGTTCCCTGGGCCACCACGATGTCGCAACCCGCCTCGACGGCCGCGATGGCGTGGCGCACCTTGCCGCACATGCTGACCACGAGCACGTTGCGGCTGTGGCAGAGGTCGACGGCGTCGCGCGGCACCCCGAGGCCGGCCACGAACACCGAGCCGCCGCCGTCGATGATGTCGTTGACCTTGGCGGTCATGTCGCCCGGTGCGGCGGTGAGGAGGTCGACGCCGAAGGGCTTGGCGGTGAGCTCGCGCACCTGGGCGATCTCCTCGCGCATCTGCTCGGCACCCATCGTCGACGCGCCCATGCAGCCGAACCCGCCCGCCTCGCTGACGGCCGCCACGAGGCGGTGGTAGGAGACCCCGCCCATGCCGGCCAGCATCACCGGGTGCTCCACCTGCAGGACGTCGGTCAGTCGCGTGCGCATGGATCACTGCCTAGCGCATCGGGTGCCCTCAGCCCGCTGCGATGACCTCGTCGAAGCCCTCCTCGAGGCACGCCACGAACGAGTCGGGGTCGACCACGGCCGCCGGATCGACGTTCACGCCGATGCAGACCTGATCGCGCCAGCTGAGCAGGGTGATGTTGGCGCCCGCTCCAGAGAGCGGTCCAAAGGGGAACTGCTTCAGGATCTCGGCGCCTGCCGCGTAGAGCGGGACCGGGGCCCCGGGCACGTTCGAGGTGACGAAGTCGACGCCACGGAGCATCCCCCCGAAGACACCGGTGGTGATGGAGGTGGGCAACCGGTTGAGGATCCCGGCCAAGGGTTCGCTGAGCGCGAGTGCCGGCTCACCCCGCTGGGTGGCCACCAGGGCTCGCACGGCCGTCATGCGCTCGATCGGGTCATCGATCGTCATGGGCACGAGGAAGCGAGCCGGGACGAACTGGTTGCCGGCCATGCCTTGGGTGCTCTCGGTGCGGACGTTGATGGGCATGGTCATGCGCAGCGCCTCCACCGACGTGCCCTGGGTGTCGTGGTAGCGCCGCAAGCCTCCAGCGACCGCCGCCACGAAGGCGTCGTTGAGCTTGCCGTCGGCCGCCTTGGCGGCGGCTCGCAGATCGTCCAGGGGTCGCACGAGGGTGGTGAAGCGCACGCTGAGGGAGCGACCCGCCATCACCGGGCTCATCGGGTGGGTGGCGGGGGCCAGCAACCGGCCCACCGAGCCAACGGTGTCGGTGAGGTGACGGGCGGCATTGGCCGGTCCGGCGAGGAGCTCCCGCACGCCGCCGCTGAGAGCACTGACCGAACGCTGGATGGTGCCGAGGCGGCGACGGCCGACGTAGGCCGCGCCGTCGACGAGCCGCTCGAGCCCGCCGAGCACGTGGGCCCCTGGGGCGTCGGGACCAGGGCCGTCATCGGCCGGGTCGCGCTCGAGGTCGAAGAGCGTGAGGGCGATCTGGATCGAGCCGACCCCGTCGGCGATGGCGTGGTGGAGCTTCTGGATGAGCGCGGAGCCGCCGTCGGCCATCCCGCTCACGATGTACATCTCCCAGAGGGGGCGGGCGCGGTCGAAGCCCTGCATGGCCATCCACTGAGCGAGCTCAAGCAGGTGCTGCTCGTCGCGGTCGCCGCCGGCGCTCAGCGTGCGAACGTGGTACCCGAGGTCGAAGTTCGGATCGACCTCCCATCGGGGTGGGGCCAGCGAGTACGGGTTGCCGACGACGCGCTGACGCAGACGTGGGATCACGCGACTGGCCCGGTCGATCTTCTCGGTGAAGCGGTCGACGTCCACCGGCCCGTCGAGCAGCGACACGGCCGTGATGGTGGACCGCAGGAGCGGGTCCTTCTCGATGGTCCACATCAGGGCATCGGAGTCGCTCATGCGGGACTCGTAGTGAAGCTCCTCGGTCATCGCGCCAGTCTCGCAGCCCTCAGCAGGATGCGCCCTCGCCAGGCCGGTAGGTGGCCCGGAACTGGTCGGTGGCCGTCTTCCCATCGGGGTAGGTGATGGTCCGGGTGGTGGTGACGACGGTGCAGGCCCCCGAACGGCTCTCGGTGATTCCTGTCTGCTCGCCGCGCGCGTAGGGCGTCGAGTACAGGGTCACGGTCAGGCTCGTGTCGGTGTAGGACGTCCAGATCATGATCCCGTAGGGCGTGTCGTTGGTGAAGGTGAGGTCGGGTGCCGGGTAGCCCATCGTGGCCTCCCGGCCGCGCGGATACCGGTCGAACCACTCCGAATGGGCCTGGTACGAATCGATCGTGAGCCCCGCGAAGTAGGCAGCGTTGAAGGTGGTGGTGGCGAACTGCGACACCCCGCCGCCGATCTCGGAGACGTGCTGCCCGTTCCGTATGGCCCCGGCGGCCACGAAGCCCTTCTCTGTGGTGCGCTGGCCGACGTAGCCATTGATGGAGAAGCTGGCCCCCGGCGCGATCACCGCGCCCCGAACGATGTCGGCGATGCGGTGGATGTTGCTGATCCGATTGAGCGGGGTCGGGGGGTGATAGGTCGTGAACCCGGGTGGCCCGGTGGTGGGCGCACCGCTCCGCCAGGCGTTGCTGCCCCCTACCGGCTCCTTGATGCCGTAGGCCTCCGCGTCGGCGGTGGTGAACGTGGCGGGCCCTTCCACCAGCGTGAGGTCGACAACGTGGGTCCCAGCCTCCAGGGCCCTCAGGATCGGGGCTCCAGCGCCGTCTGCGCAGCAGACCAGGCCGGGCTGGTCCGGTCGGATCACCGGGACGCCGTCTTCGAGGGTGAAGCCGGCGTCGATCGGGTGGCCGTCCACGTCGGCGAAGGCGCTGCGCAGGCCCGCGGCCACCTCGGCTTCGTCGAGGGTGACCGCCACGGCGCCGTCCGGGCGGCTCTCGAGCCGCACCCAGGTGTGCAGCAGGCCAGCGCTGATCGAGCGATCGCCGCCCTGCGTGCGCACCTCGAGGGGCTCGCTGACGAGAGCCTCGGCATCCGACGCGGCCTGGCGGGCGGCGTCCTCGCTTCCCAGAGGCCGGATCGGACCCATCTGCAGGTCGAGGCGGATGACCCCGTCGCCGTCGCGGTCGCCCATCGCGGCGTCGGCCGCTGCGGGCAGGCGGCGGGCGACCTCGGCGGGGTCGAGGCCGATGCCGTCCTGGCCCGGCACGACGCTGAACGAGCCGTCGATGAGCTCCACCGTGGGCTCCGTCGGGGGAATGCGGTCGTCTCCCTCGAGCTCCACCACGGTGGTGGCCACCTGCTCGGTGTTCACACGGAGTCGTAGCGGCGCCGCGTGGTCGGAGAAGAACGAGAGGACCCAGGCGAAGGGGCGAGCGGCGAGGAACGAGCTGGTGCGGGCCTCCAGCGCACTGGCGGCGGTCTGATCCTCGTCGACCATCAGTCCGATGGCGCCGGCCGTGGTCGCGTAGGTCGCGTCGCCGACGCGCAGCTCCACCGGCGTGGCGGCGAAGGTGGTGGCCACCTCAGCCACCCGACCGACCAGCTCGTCTTCGGTGAGTCCACCGATCTCGACATCGGTGAGCTGCACGTTGCGGGCCACCTCCCCCGAGCTCGTGTCCACGGCCCACGCGATGACCGTGACGACGAGGAGCACGACCGGAACGAGGAGCGTGGGGAGCAGCCAACGACGTCGGCGGCGAGGAGGGTCCACGGCGCCGGTGGTCGCCGGCGACGATCCGAGCTGGGGGGCATGGAGGGGGGCATCAGCCGTGCCCACCGCCGAGCCCGCGTCGGCCGAGGTATCCGCATGCAGGTCGTCCATGGGGACACCGATTCTCCCACGTCGCGCCCGTCGCCTGGAATTCGCCCCTCCTTCGTGGTTGCGCTAGACGAAGGTGGCCCGCGACAAGAGGGCCGAGGATCTGCAGGGGAGCTGTTGGCATGATCAAGCTGTGCGAGGGCCGCGTGGCCGTCATCTCGGGTGCGGGCCGCGGCATCGGGCGCGAGCACGCGCTGCTGCTGGCGCATCACGGCGCCAAGGTGGTCGTGAACGACCTCGGGGGCTCCATGGAGGGCGAGGGCGGCGACCAGGGCCCAGCCCAGTCCGTCGTCGAGGAGATCAAAGCGATGGGTGGCGAGGCCATCGCCAACACCGACGACATCAGTGATTGGGACGGTGCCGAGCGCTTCGTCCGGTCGGCCATCGACGCCTTCGGCGCCCTCGACGTGGTCATCAACAACGCCGGCATCCTCCGCGATCGGATGCTCACCAACATGAGCGAGGCCGAGTGGGACGCCGTGATCAAGGTGCACCTCAAGGGCACCTTCGCCCC
>DAIQBC010000233.1:0-4468 GCA_036781345.1 Acidimicrobiales bacterium
ATCCGTCGTTGCGGGTGGTGGTTGCCGAGGAGGTCTTCGAAGCGGACGTCCCGCTCCCGAATGTGGCCAGCATGCAGACCCGGGCGGCCCGACCGGACCGCCCCGCGGTCGACCTCCGAAAGCTAGTGGCCGGCTTCCTCAGGATGGCCCCCGACGTCGCGATCGTCGGTGAGGTGCGAGATCGTGAGGCCCTCCCCTTGTTGCTGACGTTGTCCTCCGGCGTGAAGGGGTTCACCACGATCCATGCCGGTTCCGCCCGGCAGGCGCTCACCCGACTGCGCTTCATCTGCCAGCTGTCCGACTCGTCGAGTGAGCTGCCCCTCGGGGCCCTCAACGCCCTCGTGAGTGAGAGCATCGACGTGGTCGTGCACTGCGCGCGGGGCAGCAATGGCCCTCAGGTCACCGAGATCGTGGCGGTCGAGGATCTCGCGTCCGGTCCGGAGGCCGCCCAGTTCACCGTCACGCAGGTCTTCGCCCGCCCGACCGGGGACGGCCAGGTCGCCTGGACAGGGAATCTGCCTGTTCGTCTCGATCGCGCCCTGCACAACCACGGGTTGTCGGCCCGCGAGCTGCTCGGGCGGGACGGTCACGCCAGCCAATCGAGCGTTGGCTCGGTGTCGCGGTGACCGGGCTGGCGCTGGCCGTCCTGGCGGGGGCCGGTGTGTACCTGGTGTTCACCGACGTCGTAGTTGGCCGGCACCGCGTTCGAGTCGCAACCAGAGGAGCGACGGGCCGGCGTCGGTCGCGCCACCGCGACTGGCTGGTGCAGGCTGGGCTCGGGGACGTGCCTTTGCGTGAGCTCCTTGCGGTGATCGCCGCCCTCAGCGTCCTTGGCGCGATGTCAGCCTATGCCCTGTTCGGCGGGCCCCTTCCCGCTCTCGCCGCGGGGGCGTTCGCAGGCTCCTTCCCGCCGGCCTCCTACCGGGTCCGCCGGGCGGCGCGACGGGCCACCGCCATGGACGCCTGGCCCCGGCTCCTCGAGGAGCTTCGCATCCTCACCTCGTCAGTCGGTCGGTCGATCCCCCAGGCTCTGTTCGAGGTGGGGCGCCATGCGCCTGAGGAGCTACGACCGGCGTTCCTGGCCGCGCAGCGCGAATGGCTGCTGTCCACCGACTTCGCACGGACCCTCCAGGTGCTGAAGGCCGGCCTGGCCGACCCCACCGGCGACACGGTGTGCGAGACCCTGCTCGTGGCCCACGAGGTCGGCGGCACGGACCTCGACCGGCGCCTCGAGGCCTTGATCGACGACCGCGTGCAGGACTCTCTGGGCCGGAAGGACGCGCGTGCCAAGCAGGCTGGCGCCCGGTTCGCACGCCGTTTCGTGCTCATCGTCCCGGCGGGGATGGCCCTGGCGGGGATGTCGGTGGGCACGGGCCGTGCCGCCTACCAGACCCCCACCGGGCAGCTCCTCGTGGTGGTGGCCATCGGGCTGGTGGTGGCCTGCTGGGTGTGGGCCGGGCGGATCATGGTCCTGCCCGAAGAGGAGCGGGTGTTCGATGCCTAGGTTGCTGGCCGCGTCGTCGGTCCTCCTGTTCTTCGGCGCCGTGCTCTTGCTGTCAGAGGTGCGGTGGTTCAGCCGCCGGCCGCTGGTGGATCGGCTGCGCCCGTACAGCCCCGCTGGACTCGCGCGTCGCAGCACCCCAGGCGGCCTGCTCTCGGTGGCGTCGTTCAGGGAGGTGGTCGGTCCGATCGCCCGGGAGGGCGGGGAGCGGCTGGCTGCCCTCGTCGGCGTCAGCGAGGAGCTGGGTGTCCGATTGCTCCGCGTCCACTCACCGATGGACGCCACCTCGTTCCGCACGCGCCAGATCGGCTGGTCGGCGGCCGGGCTGACAGGAGGGGCGATCCTCGCCGCCGCCACTCAGCCGCCCCTGGCCCTCGCGCTGCTCCTCGCGGTCGGAGCGCCCGTGCTGGCCTTCTTGCTCGTCGAGCAGCAGCTGGCGGCGCGCTCCGATCGGCGGAAGCGCCGGATCTTCCTCGAGCTGCCCGTGCTGAGCGAGCAGCTGGGCATGCTGATCGGCGCCGGGTACTCGCTGGGTGCCGCCCTGAATCGATTGGCGGCCCGAGGCACGGGCGCCTGTTCCGAGGACCTGGCCGGCGTCTGTGGTCGGATCCGCCAGGGTCTGACCGAGGTCGGGGCGCTCCGGGAGTGGGCGACGGTGGCTGACGTCGATGCCCTGACCCGGCTCGTGGCGGTGCTGGCGCTGAACCGACAGGCCGGCGATCTCGGTCGACTGGTCGCCGACGAGGCCCGGGCGATCCGCCGCGAGGTGCAGCGCGAGCTGATCGAGCAGATCGAACGGAGGTCCCAGCAGGTGTGGGTCCCCGTCACCGTGGCCACTCTCGTCCCTGGAGCGGTGCTGCTGGCCGTTCCGTTCATCGAGGCGCTCCGCCTCTTCTCCACCACCTGACCGCTGCCTCGGCAGCGCCACGAAAGGACGTGCACGTGAACGAGTCGTTGCGAGGGGACCGGGGCGAGGGCGTGATCTCCGCTGCCATCGCCGTGCTCATCATGGCGGGCATCGGGGCCCTCATGTGGGTGGGCTTCAAGGCGATTTGGGAGGACACCGAGACCAACACGCGAGACAAGGTGACGCAGATCGGCGAATGACGGTGACGACGTCCCCATCTCGATCAGAGCGGGGTGCGGGCCTGCTATCGACCGCGGCTGGGGTGGTCGTGTTCCTCGTGTTCCTGCTCTTCGCCGTGCAGCTGCTCTTCGGGCTCTACGCGTCCTCGGTCGTGACGGCGGTGGCCAACGACGCCGTCGTGCGCGCCGCGAGCGCCGACGCGCCACCGCTGGCGGTGATCGAAGCTGAGGCACGACGCAGCCTCGGGGAGGTCGGTTCGTCGGCCATCTTCGACTGGGCGACCGACGACAGCGATGGCGACGGCGTGGCGGACACCGTGGTGCTGGAGGTGGTGGCGCGGCCGCCTCGGTTCATCCCCCGCTCCATCGGGGGTGCCATCGGCCTCGACGAGATCCGTCGTGCGGTCCGCGTCCGGACGGAGCAGGTGCAGGCGTGAGGACGCGCTGCCGCGGTGACCGTGGCCAGGTGGGCGGCATCGAGGCTCTCCCGTTCGGCTTGCTCATCTTCGTGGTGGGCTCGTTGCTCATCGCCAACGCCTGGGCGGTGGTTGATGCCAAGTTCGCCACGGATGCCGCAGCCCGACAAGCCGTGCGCACCTTTGTCGAGGCGGACGACCCGCTGGCGGCAGCCACAGAGGCACGGGTTGCGGGCCTCGCCGCCATCAGCGCCCACGGCCGTGACCCTGACCGGGCGCTCGTCGCGCCGGTGGGGCGGACGGTCCTGGCCCGCTGTGCGCGCGTCACCTTCGAGGCGATCTACGAGGTGCCGGCGTTGTCTCTCCCGTTCATTGGCGGCTACGGCCACGCGCCCTTCCGGGTGCGCTCCAGCCACAGCGAGGTTGTCGACCCCTTCCGCAGCGGTCTGGATGGCGCGGCAGAGGACTGCCTGTGACTGGCGCTCATCATCGTCAGCGGGGGAGCGTGCTGATCCTGATGCCCGCGGGTGTCCTGGTCGTGCTGCTGCTGGGTGCCATTGCCGTTGACCTTTCCCTGGTGTTCCTCCGCCAGCGGCAGGCCAGCGCGATGGCAGTGGATGTGGCCAACGACCTCGTCGGCATCGCACTCGACGAGGACGCCTTCCGTGCCGACGGCCGCTTCCAGCTCGATCCAGAGCGCGCCGATGTGCTCGGTCGCGCCTTGGTGGCTTCGAGCGACCTGGCCGAGGACCTCCTCGACGTGGAGGTGACGGTGGTGGGGCCCGATGCGGTCGAGGTCAGGGTGGTCGTCCGGGTGGACTACGTGTTCGCGAAGGCCATCCCCGGGGCCGCAGACGGAACGAGCGTCACTGCGACCGCCACGGCACGCGCAGCCTCATAGCCTCTAGACATCTTTCATGTAGTTTTAGTAGTTTCACATCCATGACAGCGACGGTCGCGATCGAAACGGAGGGCGACCACGTCATGGTGGTGAAGCGGGCGTCAGGATCCGGTGCCGAGCCCCTGCGGCTCGAAGGCGAGCGGCTGGGCCGGGCCCGCCATCCGGGGGTGGTGCGGCTGGTCCGCAGCGAATCGGTGGGCGACGGGTGGGAGCTGCGAACCGTGCACGCCGGCCGACCGTTGTCGATCCTCGATCGTCCGGCGGTGCCGCAGTCGGCCGCCATCGTCGCCGCCGTCGCGTCCACCTTGGCCGATCTGCACCTGCTCGGCATCGCGCACGGGCGGGTGGACGCCTCCCATGTGCTGCTGGGCGATCACGGCCGCCCGGTGCTGTGCGGCTTCGGCGACGGGACGCAGCCGGCCGGTCCCGAAGATGACGTGGCGGCGCTCGGAGCGTTGCTCGGTGAGCTGCTGGGTGCGGAGGGCGAGCTCGAACCCATCCCCGCGCACCGCTGGCGCGGGCGTCGCGGCTGGTCGGGCTGGGCTCGCCGGGCCCTGCTGCTCC
>DAIQBC010000234.1:0-4448 GCA_036781345.1 Acidimicrobiales bacterium
CGCCGCCCGACGGGCGTTGAGGGCCGCCCGCTGCTTCTGGTTCTGCATCTGGCGCCGCTGCTTGGACGGCTGCCGCTTGGTCGACATGCGGCCGACGTTAGGCGCCCCTCGCCCCATCAGCGGAAGTCGCGGCTCTTCGTGGGAGCCGACAGCGGGAGCAGCTCCAGACGATCGGCGATCACGTTGGTGACGCCTGAGGTCCGCTCGAGACGACCACGCACGAGCATGGCCGGCGCGGTACGGGCCACCTTGCGGTGAGCAGCCCAGCAGCCCTTCGACACCACCACGTTGATGAGACCGGTCTCATCCTCCAGGTTCACGAAGAGCGTGCCCCCGGCGGTGGCCGGTCGCTGCCGGTGGGTGACCACGCCACCCACCAGCACCCGGCGGCCCGGCTCGACGGCGGCCAGGCCGGTGGCCGTCACCACGCCTAGCGCATCCAGGTGCTGGCGGACGAAGCGGGTGGGATGGCCCTCGGGGCTCACGCCGGTGGACCACAGGTCGGCCCGAGCCGATTCGTCGCCCGTCATGGCCGGCAGCGCGGGCGCGGTGACACCGGTGACGATGCCGGGCAGGCGCTGGGCGCCGTGGCGGTCGGCGGCCATCTGAGCGACGGCACCTGCCGCCCAGATGGCCTCCCGTCGGGACAGGCCGAAGCACCCGAAGGCCCCGCTGGTGGCCAGGGCCTCCAGCTGCGGGAGCGTGAGGGGCACACGACGAGCCAGGTCCTCTGGGTCGACATAGGGCCGCCCCGCCGCGATCTGCTCGGCGAGGTCGTCGCCGATCCCCCGCACGTAGGAGATCCCCAGCCGCACCGCCGGCCCCCCGACCCCCCATCCCTCCGGTGCCACCCCGCTCCCCGCCTTGCCGCTGCCGGGACCTTCCAGGGTGGCGGTGGCGGCGCTGGCGTTCAGGTCGGGGATGCGGACCTCCACGCCGTGGCGACGGGCGTCCTGCACGAGGGTGTGGGGCGCGTAGAAGCCCATCGGCTGGGCGTCGAGGAGAGCGGCGCAGAAGGCGGCCGGGTACCAGCGCTTCAGCCAGGCCGACGCGTAGACGAGGTAGGCGAAGGACACCGAGTGGCTCTCGGGGAAGCCGTAGCTGGCGAAGGCGGCCAGCTTCTCCCAGATGCGCTCGATGACCTCGGGCGCCACGCCCCGCTCCCCGGCGCCGTCGGCGAAGCGCTGGTGCAGCCGCTCCATGCGCTCGCGGCTGCGCTTGGAGCCCATGGCCTGGCGGAGCTGGTCGGCCTCGCCGGGGCTGAAGCCACCCACGTCGATGGCCATCTGCATGAGCTGCTCCTGGAACAGCGGCACGCCCAGCGTCTTCTTCAACGAGCGCTCCAGCAGCGGGTGCAGGTAGGTGACGGGCTCCTCCCCGTTCCGGCGTCGGATGTAAGGGTGCACCGAGCCGCCCTGGATGGGGCCGGGGCGGATGAGGGCCACCTCCACCACGAGGTCGTAGAAGTGCCGGGGCCGCAGGCGGGGCAGGGTGGCCATCTGGGCGCGGCTCTCCACCTGGAACACGCCGATGGAGTCGGCCCGGCAGAGCATGTCGTACACCTCGTCCTCCTGCGGCAGGGTGGCGAGGTCGACGCCGGTGTCGCCGTGCACCTCCCGCACGAGGTCGATGCAGCCGTGGAGCACTTCGAGCATGCCGAGCCCGAGCAGATCGAACTTCACGAGGCCGATGGCGGCGCAGTCGTCCTTGTCCCACTGGAGCACCGAGCGGTCCTCCATCCGGGCCCACTCCACCGGGCACACCTCCACGATGGGCCGATCGCAGATCACCATGCCGCCCGAGTGGATGCCGAGGTGGCGGGGAGCGTGCTCCAGCTCGGCGGCCAGGGCCAGCACGTCGGCCGGGATCTGCGTCGTCGTTCCCCGGCCGCTCGGGCCGTTCGCCGCCTGACGTTCTTCCTCCTGCTGCGCGGCGGTGACGGCCACCCCGCCCCAGGCATCGGCCTGCTTGGCCCAGGCGTCCTGCTGGCCGGTGGCGTAGCCGAGAGCCTTGGCCACGTCACGGATCGACGACTTGGCCCGGTAGGTGATGACGTTGGCCACCTGGGCGGCGTGACGGCGCCCGTGCTTGGCGTAGACGTACTGGATGGCCTCCTCCCGCCGGCCCGACTCGATGTCGATGTCGATGTCGGGCGGGCCGTCGCGCTCGGGCGACAGGAAGCGCTCGAACAGGAGGCCGAGGGCGACGGCATCCGCGTTGGTGATGCCGAGGGCGTAGCAGACCGCGCTGTTGGCAGCGCTGCCCCGACCTTGGCAGTAGATGTTCGACCGGCGGCAGAAGTCGACGATGTCCCACACCACGAGGAAGTAGCCCGGGAAGCCGAGCTGCTCGATCAATGTCAGCTCGTGCTCGATCTGGCGGTAGGCGCCCGGCACGCGCTCCTCCCCCCACGAGCCGTAGCGGCGCTGGGCGCCTTCGGCGGTGAGGCGGCGCAGGTAGGCCATCTCGCTGAGGCCGTCGGGGCATGGGAACGGGGGAGCTGCGGTGCCACGAGCTGCAGGTCGAACGCACAGGCCCGGCCCAGCTCGGCGGCCCGCTCCACCGCGCCGGGCCAGCGGGCGAAGCGCCGGGCCTGCTCGTCGCCTGAGCGCAGGTGGGCGCCGGCGCAGGCGGGCAGCCAGCCGTCGAGCTCGTCGAGGCTGCGCCGGGCCCGCACGGCCGCCATGGCGGTGGCCAGCGGTCGACCCGCCGGCGTGGCGTAGTGGGCGTTGGTGGTGGCCACGACGTCGACCCCGGCCCCGATCGCGATCTGGGCCAGCGCGTCGTTGCGGTGCGAGTCGAGCGGGTCGCCGTGGTCGCACAGCTCCACGGCCACGTTGTGACGACCGAAGGCGGCGACCAGCGCCTCGAGCTCCCGCGCCGCGGCGGCCGGACCATGACGCTCCAGTGCAGCGGGCACGGTGCCCTTGCGGCAGCCGGTGAGCACGAGCCAGTGGTCACCGTGCACCTCTTCCCAGGCGATGTCCTCGTAGATCGGCTTGCCCTTCTCGGCACCGGCCAGCTGGGCGGCACTGATGGTCGACGCCAGGCGGGCGTAGCCCTCCGGGTCGCGTGCCAGCACGAGCAGGTGGGTGCCCTCCGGGTCGGGCATCCCGTTCTGCGGCCTGGTGAGCCCGAGGGAGAGCTCCGAACCGAACACGGTGGGCACCCCCACCGCCCGGGCCGCCTCGGCGAAGCGCACCACGCCGTAGAAGCCGTCGTGGTCGGTGATGGCCAGCGCCTCCAAGCCGAGCCGGGCCGCCTCCTCGGCCAGCTCCTCGGGGTGGCTGGCGCCGTCGAGGAAGCTGAAGCTGGAGTGGCAGTGCAGCTCGGCGTAGGGCGTGGTGCTCGTGCGCCGCTCGAGCGCCGGAGGCGGCTCGTAGGCCGACCGCACCGGCGACCAGGCCGGGCTGTCGCCACCGTTGGCTCCTTCGGGAATGCGGCTCGGGCGCCCTCGGGGCGCGCGGTCGGACAGGGTGCGCTCCAGCTCCGACCACGGCACGTCCGGGTTGTTGAACCCCATCCGCACAGAATCGAACACCTGTTCGCTCTCGTCAAGCGCGGGAAGCACGGGGGTTCCGGGAGCAGACCCGCACGAAGGTGCTCACCAACCTCGGGAGCATGGTCGCCCTGGGCTCGGTCCTCGTCGCCGCCGTCAAGCTCTGACCGGAGCGACGCCCTAACGTCGTCCACGCCACGATGAGCACAGGGGGCGCTGATGCCGTACATCACCGGGCGGGTCGTGCACGACGCCGACGCCCACATCATGGAGGAGCCCACCTGGCTCCTCGAGCACGCTGACCCCGACGTGCGGGAGCGGCTGCGGCCGAACGTGGAGCTCGGGCTGGCACCTGGCGAGGCGGAGGCCATCGCACAGGTGAGGGCGCGCCACGAGGACCCCGAGTTCCGGGCCCGCGACGCCGAAGAGATCATGCACCGCAAGAACTTCAAGGCCACCGGGAGCACGATCGCCGCCGACCGGCCGCTCGCCCTCGACCTGCTCGGCGTGGCCAGCCAGCTGGTGTTCAACACGTTCAACAACGGCAACCTCCTCCGGCTCGAGCGCAGCGGCGACCTCGACCTCGCCTACGGCGCCGCCCGCGCCCACAACCGCGGGATGGTCGAGTTCTGCTCGGTCGATGCCCGCCTGCTGCCCACCTGCTACGTGCCCCTGGCCGACTTCGAGCGCGCCGCCAACATGGCCGGTGAGGCGATCGCCATGGGCGCCGCCGCCCTGCTCGTGCCCAGCGGCTGCCCGAACGACCACTCCCCCAGCCACGTCGGGCTCGACCCGGTGTGGCGCCAGGCCGAGGAGGCCGGGATCCCGATCGTGCTCCACGTCGGGGGCGGCGGGCAGCTCCTGCACCCGGCCTACTTCGTGAACGGTGGGGCCTACGTGCCCGACTTCCACGGGGGCGACGAGAACTTCCGCTCGGTCGACTACATGG
>DAIQBC010000235.1:0-4403 GCA_036781345.1 Acidimicrobiales bacterium
CCAACGACCTCGACAACCTGGCCCAGAGCCTTCAGCAGACGCTCAGCCAGATGCTGACCTCTGTGCTCCTCCTGCTGGGCGTGGCCGTGATGATGTTCACCATCTCACCCCTGTTGGCGCTGGTGGCTCTCACGACGGTGCCAGTGTCGGTGTACGGGATGCGCAAGGTGGCCGGCCGGGCCCGACCCCGGTATCTGGCCCAGTGGGGCAGCACCGGCGATCTCAACGCCCAGGTGGAGGAGGCCTTCACCGGCCACGCCATCGTCAAGGCCTTCGGTCGGCAGCAGGAGGTGGAGGCACGCTTCCGCGCCACCAACGACGAGCTCTTCGAGGCGGCCTTCGGCGCCCAGTTCATGTCGAGCCTGATGCAGCCGATGACGATGTTCCTCGGCAACGTGCAATACGTGCTGGTGGCAGTGGTGGGTGGGCTGCGGGTGGCCAGCGGCGCCATCACCGTCGGCGACGTCCAGGCCTTCGTCCAGTACTCGCGCACGTTCTCGATGCCACTGACCCAGCTGGCCTCGATGATGAACGTGTTCCAATCGGGCATCGCCTCCTTGGAGCGGGTGCTCGAGCTCCTCGACGCCGTAGAGCAGGAGCCCGACCGGGTGGACGGTGCCCGCCTCGGTCCTGTGCAGGGTCGCGTGGAGTTCGATGACGTGTCGTTCGCCTACTCGCCCGACCGACCGCTCATCGAGCACCTCTCGCTCGTCGCCGAACCGGGCCAGACCATCGCCATCGTGGGTCCGACGGGTGCCGGCAAGACCACGCTCGTGAACCTCATCATGCGGTTCTACGAGCTGGACGGTGGCCGCATCACCCTCGATGGTCGAGACATCTCGACCATCCCGCGCCGGGAGCTCCGCTCGAACCTCGGGATGGTGCTGCAGGACACCTGGCTCTTCGGCGGCACGATCCGAGACAACATCGCCTACGGCCGACCCGACGCGACGGAGGCCGAGATCCTGGCCGCCGCCGAGGCCACCTACGTGGATCGGTTCGTGCACCACCTCCCCGACGGGTACGACACCGTCATCAACGAGGAGGGCGACAACATCAGCGCGGGGCAGAAGCAGCTCCTCACAATCGCCCGCGCCTTCCTGGCCCAGCCCGCCATCCTCATCCTCGACGAAGCCACCAGCTCGGTGGACACCCGCACCGAGGTGCTCATCCAGGAGGCCATGCGCGCCCTGCGGGTGAACCGCACGAGCTTCGTGATCGCCCACCGCCTCTCCACCATCCGAGGGGCCGATGTGATCCTCGTGATGGAGGACGGCCGGATCGTCGAGCAGGGCACCCACGAGGAGCTCCTGTCCCACGATGGCGCGTACTTCCGCCTCTACAGCTCGCAGTTCGCCGCCCCGGCCACCGAGGTGGTGTGAGCAGGTGAGCCCTACCCGGAGGCGGCGGCCACGAGCTCGTAGCTGGGGTTGAGCATGGCAAGGCGGTTGTGGAAGACGCCGACGGTGCCGGTCGCCTCGAGACGCGTCCCCACCGTGATGCCGGCGATCTCCCGGCGACCCAGGAACACGACCGAGATCGCCCCCGAGTCGTCCGTGAGCACCACCTCGAGGGTTGGCGAGTCGTGCTGTGACACGACCCGGACCGAGCGGACCTGCCCGCGGACCCGTACCTGGTCGCGCCACCGGGCCTCGACGATCGGCGTGATTCCCACGAGGTCGCGGCGAGGGGCGTGATCGACGGCCTGCTCAGGTTCATCGGTGGCACCGATCATCGCCTTGATCGCCGCGGTGTCAACCGCCAGCTCGGTCGGAGGGGGGCTGTCGAACTGGAACGGCACCGTGGTGACGTTGGCGTGCGGAAGCCGGGACAGGTCGGCGAGGAAGGCCTCTGACGTCCGGTCATGGAGGACTCGGTGCCAGAGGCCGCGGTACCTCCGGTCCGGTAGGAGGACGCTGACCTCGGTCTCCCCGTCGGCCAGCTCGCGCGCCACGGTCTGCACCGCGGCGCGCGTGAGACGCCGATCCGGGCAACCGACGATGTCGAGCGGCACCCGGGTGAGGCCGAGCCGACGCCACTCGTCCGCCAGCTCGGCGGCCAACTGATCGTCGATCGCGAAGTGGACGACTCGCAGCTCGTCTGGGGTGAGCGAGCGGGCGTACTGGATGGCCCGCGCGGAGGCCATGTCGAGCCGGTCGACGAACACCAGCACGACGTGGCGCCGCAGGATCGGCGCCTTGATGGCGGCTGGGACGTCACTGTCGAGCTCCTGCGCCTCACGGGTGTACTGCCGGTTCAGTCGCAGGAGCACCATCACCAGCACCGGCAACAGGATGAGGATCACCCAAGCGCCTTCCTTGAACTTGGTGACGGCGAGGATCAAGGCCACCACGAGCGACAGGCACGCCCCGAAGCCGTTGATCACGATGCCCTTGCGCCAGCCCGCCTCGCGGGAGCGGAGGTGGTGCTTGGTCATGCCCGACTGCGACAGCGTGAAGCCGGTGAACACGCCGATGGCGTAGAGCGGGATGAGCGACGACACCTCGGCCCGGGTGGCGATCACCAGCACGATCGCGGCGCCGGCCAGCACGATCACGCCGTTCGAGTACACGAGCCGGTGCCCGCGCTTGGTCATCTGACGGGGGAGGAAGCTGTCGCCGGCCTGGAAGGAGGCGAGACGGGGGAAGTCGGCGAAGCCGGTGTTGGCCGCCATCACCAGGATGAGCATCGTGCCGGCCTGGAGGGAGTAGTAGAGGATCTGCCCGAGGGCCCCCTTCCCGTAGACGGCCTCGCCGATCTGCGAGATCACGGTGGGGGTGCCGTCCTCGAACGGGGAGACCTTGATCTGGGCCGCCAGGGCCGACAGCCCGAGGAACATCACGCCCAGCCCGGTGCCCATCAGCACGAGGGTCTGTCGGGCGTGCTTCCACGCCGGCTCCCGGAAGGCGGGCACGCCGTTCGAGATGGCCTCGACGCCGGTGACCGCTGCGCCGCCCGAGGCGAAGGCGTGCAGCACCACGTAGAGCCCGGCCCCCAGCAGGAGGCCCGTCCCGGGGTTGCCGGGCTCGACGTTGCCCTTGACGAAGGTGCCCACCACCGGGAGATCGCCGGTGGCGTACTTCCAGGCCCCCAGGCCGAGCAACACCGCCATGTTCAGCATGAAGAAGTAGGTGGGGACGGCGAAGACCTTCCCCGACTCCTTCACGCCGCGCAGGTTGCCGTAGGCGATCAGGCAGATGAAGAAGATCGCGATGTAGACCTTCAGCGGCACGAGCACGTCGAAGGCCGACACCAGCGCCGCGGTGCCGGCGGCAGAGGACACGGCCACGGTGAGGATGTAGTCGGTGAGGAGAGAGGCGCCCGCCACCTGGGCGGGCACGATGCCGAAGTTGTCGCGCGTGACGAGGTAGGCGCCGCCGGCGGACGGGTACTCCTTGATCGTCTCGCGGTAGCTGAGGATCAGGAAGCCGAGCACCACCACCATGGCCAGCGTGATGGGCACGACGAGCGAGAAGGCCGCCAGCCCGATGGCGGGCACGAGGACGTGCAGGATCTCCTCGGTGGCGTAGGCGGACGACGAGAGGTTGTCGGAGGCGAACACTGCTAGGGCGGTCGGCTTCCCCAGCCGCTGGTGCTCCATCTCGTCGCTGTGCAGCGGCGGGCCGAGGAACTTCCGCTTCAAGCGATAGGCCACGCTGTCGGGCGGCAGCGGCACCCCGATATCGGCCGGGATGGGCTCGGGAGGCTCGAAGACCTGCACCGGAACCTGGGCGGCGACGTCGAGCCCGTCGACGTCGTCGTCCGTGGTGGTCGCCTCGTCCATCAGCCCATGCAAGCACACGCAGCGCCGGCGTCCGGCACCGGGATCACGCGCCCGTGATCCGCTGGGCGAACGCCACGGTGGTGGATTCCACCTCGGCCTTGTCGTAGTCGAGGGTGGCGACGTGGAAGCTGTCCTCGAGCCAGAGGCGCTCCACCGGGCCGCTGATGTCCGCGGCCAGCACGTCAGAGTCTTCGGGGTTCACGACGTGGTCCTGGCGGCTGGTGATGATCAGCGTCGGTGCCTTGATCTCCGGGAGCCGAGCCCGCACGTCCTGTCCCGCCATGATCATCGTGAGCAGCGGGCCGAGGGGCGTCTCGTCGTAGGACGCCTCGTCGGCGTCGGGATCGGCGATGTCGCCGCCGATGGAGTCCATCACCTCCATGCCGCCGGCCATCATCTCCTCGATGCTGGCGGCCAGCTCCGGCGGCGCGGCCACGGGAGCGTTGATGAGCACGATGCCGGCCAGCTCATCCGGGTGCCCCTGGGCGAGGGCCGCCGTGAGGGCGCCGCCCATCGAGAGGCCCACCACCACCACCTTGCCGTCGGGGGTGCGGGCCTGCACGGCCTCGAGAGCCCGCTCGGCCTCGGTGAGCCAGTCGTCGCACCCGGTCTCGATCAT
>DAIQBC010000236.1:0-4402 GCA_036781345.1 Acidimicrobiales bacterium
TCGGCGTGGCCGCTGCGCTCGGCAGCCGCTTCGGCGTCGCCGCCCCTTGGCACGCCGACGTGCCGATCGTTCAGCTCCTCGGAGGGGCGCTGGTGGCGTCCCTCGTCGCGGTCGTGGCCGGCCGCAACCAGCAGCGCGTCGGTCGGGCCGCGCCGCTGCCGATGGTACTTGCCGTTCCGGCCGCGGTCGGCGTCTTCGCCGGGGTCCCCGAGACGAGCTACGCGCTGCTCGTCGGCGGGGTGCTGGTTGGGATGGTGCTGGTGCTGGGGCCGGGGCGCCTCGAGGTGACCATGGTCGTCGTGGCGATGAGCGCCGCCGCACCAGTCGTGGCCAGCACGATCGGTGCCAATGGAGACGTGCATGCCCTGGTCGGAGGATGGCTGTCGGTGGCGCCCCTCCTGGCACCGCCGGCCACAGCGAGCCCGACGACCGTTCGGGTGCGGTCGGTCGTTGCCGTGACCCTGGCCTCGGTCGTCGTGGCCCTCTCGGCAGCCCGGCTCATCGCGGTCCAGCGGTCCTGGTCGTGGGCGGCACCAGCCCTGGCCCTTGTGGTGTCACTGGTCATCTGGTCATCCGTTACGCTTCGGCGGGCTTCATCGAGCTTGCTGGGCGGCCGGGACTCCCACTGCGAACCACACGGATGTGATTAGCATGACCGCATGCCCCAAGAGGTGACGGCGCCAGAGGTCGAGGTCACCCTCGACCTGCGGCCGGAACCTACTGCGAGGATGCAGGAGCGGCCGCCGAGACGTCTGCGTGCGGCCGTCGACGGTGGCCCTGTGCGGGTGCTGCACGTCGTGAAGGGTCTTGGTCCGGGAGGGGCCGAGCGGCTGCTCGTTTCGATGGCGCAGGTCGCGGACCCCGCCGCCGTGCAGTACGAAGTGGCCTATCTCATGGAACGCAAGCAGCACCTCGTTCCGGAGCTCGAAGCCCTGGGGGTCAGAACCCAGCTCCTCAGCGGCACCAGGGAGATGGCGGACCTGCGCTGGCCGGTTCGGCTTCGTCGTGCGGCCAGGCAGTTCGACGTGGTCCACTTCCACTCACCGGCCGTGGCGGCGGTCGCCCGACCCGCGCTGCGGCTCCTTCGTTCGGGTCCAATCCTCGTGTCGACCGAGCACAACGTGTGGCGGTCCCACAAGCGCGCCACACGGGTGGCCAACGCCCTCACCCGGCCACTCGACGAGGTGCGCTGGGCCGTGTCCCAGGAGGTGATCGCGGCGACCTGGGGTCCGTGCCGGTCCCGCACCGAGCTGCTCGTCCACGGGATCCCAGTGGCGAAGCTGCGAGCCCGACGCGGCGATCGGCTCGCCGCTCGGGCCGCGGCCGGCTGGGACGACGACGACGTGGTGGTGGCGATCGTGGCCAACCTGCGGGCCCACAAGGATCTTCCGACGCTGTTCGCGGCGGCCGCCGTCGCCCTCGCCGAGGAGCCGCGCCTGCGGTTCGTTGCGATCGGCCAGGGGCCGTTGGAGGAGCGGCTGCGCTCGACCCTCGCCACCTACGAGCTCGGCGAGCGGTTCGACATGCTCGGCTACCACAACGATCCACCCGCCGTGCTTGCCGGAGCCGACATCTTCACCCTCAGCTCTCGCCACGAGGGTCTGCCGATCAGCCTCCTGGAGGCGATGGCCCTCGGTCTGGCGCCCGTGGTGACGACGGTGGGCGGCGTGGCCGAGGTGATCACCCACGGATCCGACGGCCTTCTCGTCCCGGCCGGAGATCCCGGGGCGCTGGCCGCGGCGTATGTGGACCTGGCGAGGTCGCCCGACGCTCGGTGTCGGTTGCGCGCCGCCGCGGCGCTTCGGGCGGAGGACTTCGACATCGAGCTCACCGCCCGCAAGGTCGAAGCGCGCTACCGCAGTCTCGTGCGGGTCTGAACCGGCCGTAGCATCGGCGGCGTGGTGGCGTCGACCAAGTTGAAGCGAGGTCTCCAGGGGGCGGTCAAGCTCGCCGCGCACGCCACCGATCTGCTCCGCCCGCCACGGCCCGGCCTCGTCATCCTCATCTACCACCGGGTCGGCGGGCGAACGACGTCTGAGGTTGATCTGCCGTCAGCGCAGTTCGACGCGCAGGTCGCGGAGCTGGCCGCCTCTGGGCGCCTGGTCACCCTCGGAGACGGGTTGGATCGCCTTGCCGCCGACGACGTCACCGGCCAACCGGTGGTCATCACCTTCGATGACGGCACCGCCGACTGGGTGGATGAGGTCCTTCCGGTGCTGGAGCGACATCACGCTCCGGCCACCTTCTACGTGGCGACCGACTTCGTCGAGCGCTCGCGGGTGTTCCCCGGTGGGGCGCGGCCGATCTCGTGGAACGGGCTCGGTGAGATCACCTCCTCCGGCCTGGCCACCATCGGTTCTCACACCCATACCCACGCCCTGCTCGACCGCGCCAACGGGCCCACCGCCGCGGCCGAGCTGGATCGCTCGATCGAGCTCGTTGGCGCCCGCCTGGGCGTGTCCTGTGACCACTTCGCCTACCCGAAGGCCCTCCTCGGAAGCGCCGCGGCGGAGGCCGAGGTGCGCCAACGCTTCCGATCGGCCACCGTCGCCGGCAGCCGCGCCAACCTGACCGGAGCCGATCTCCACCGGCTGCACCGGACGCCGATCCAGGTGGCGGACGGCATGCGGTGGTTCCGCAGCAAGGCATCAGGTGGGATGCGTCTCGAGGACACCGCTCGCGGGCTGCTGAACAGACGGAGGTACGCGGGAGCCACCACCTGAGCTCGGGTCGAGGGCTCCCCGCCTCACGCGCGTCGGCGTGTCGGCGCGCCACCTAGCCTGATTCGATGCACCCGGACCCGATGGCATGACCGTTCTCGTGACGGGCGCCGCCGGCTTCATCGGGTCGCAGCTGGCTGAGGCCATCGCCCGATCTGGCCAGGAGGTGATCGCGGTCGATGCCTTCACCGACTACTACGACCCCGGTGCCAAGCGCGAGAACGCTCGCAGCGTGCAGGCTGCAGGGGCATCGTTCTCGGAGCTGGATCTCCGCGATGCCGACCTCCACGAGCTCCTCGACGGTGTCGAGGTGGTGTATCACCAAGCCGCTCAGCCGGGAGTGCGCGCCTCGTGGGATGCCCGCTTTGCGGACTACGCCACCCACAACGTCCTGGCCTCCCAACGGTTGCTCGAGGCGGCTCGCCACACCGGCGTCCGGCGGTTCGTGTACGCCTCATCCAGCTCGATCTACGGGAACGCTCTCACCTACCCAACGGTCGAGGAGACAGCTCCGGCGCCCTTCAGTCCCTACGGGGTCACCAAGCTCGCGGCGGAGCACCTCTGTCGGGCCTACGCCCAGAACTTCGGCTTCGAGACCGTGAGCCTGCGCTACTTCACCGTGTACGGACCTCGTCAACGTCCGGACATGAGCATCCATCGTCTGATCGAGTCGGCACTGGGTGGGCCGGCCTTCCCGATCTACGGCGACGGGAGTCAGGTGCGCGAGTTCACGCACGTCTCCGATGTGGTCAGCGCCAACCTGCTGGCCGCCTCCGCCGATGTCGCACCGGGCTCCGTGTTCAACATCAGCGGCGGCTCGGAGATCGCCTTGCGTGACCTGATCGGTCTCGTCGAGCAGGTGGTGGGGGCCCCAGTGACGGTGGAGACCAGGCCCGCGGAGCCGGGAGACGTCCGTAGGAACGGCGGGAGCACGGAACGAGCCCGTCACCAGCTGGGTTGGCACCCGTCGGTCACCTTGCCTGACGGGATCGACGACCAGGTCGCGTGGCATCGCCAGCGCTCTACGGTCGATCACTCCTCGCCCTAGCGGAGCGGCGCGCCACTGGCGGGTACCGGTACCACGCTCCGAGGGGGAGCACGAGCAACCACATGGTGAGCTGCTGTCCTCGGGGAACGACCGAGATCCAGCGGGCGTCGCGACGCACCTCGCCGCCGCCAGGGCGACGAGCGATGGGGTTGCCGGTGGGCACGTGAGCGGCGCCTCCCCAGTCCGAGTCCACCGGACCCAACCACGCGGGGGGCACCCCCAGCGCCCCGCCGGCAACGAGGTCCTCGTAGCGCACTCGAGCCCGCTGCCGCCAGCGCCGGCTCGCCAGGATCGACCACCAGTTGCGCTTCACCCAGGCGCCGGCCACGCGCACGGCCAGGCTCCACGGAGGAGCCCCCGTCGGGGCACGATCAGGGCTCCAACCGAGGTGGGCCGATGCCAGGTGGCCGCGTGGGTCACGCACGAGGTGGATCGCCATGCTCTCGTCGGCGCCGGTCCGGCTCAGGGCCCGCTGCCATCCCGGGTGCTTGCTCGAGTCCACCACGGTGTGGGCGCCGACGAGCTCCGCGGCTGACTCGATCAAGCGGCGACCCATGGCCGGGGAGATGGTTGCCGGCACGTCACCGAGGCCAGCATGGGTCACCACCGCTCGCCAGAACGGGCACTGCGTGAG
>DAIQBC010000237.1:0-4321 GCA_036781345.1 Acidimicrobiales bacterium
TACCCGTCGGCCAACCGCGACGAGGCCGTCTTCGACGACCCGTTCCGCTTCGACATCCGGCGGAACCCGAACCCGCAGATCGCTTTCGGTTTCGGCACGCACTTCTGCCTCGGCGCCTCGCTGGCCCGCCTCGAGCTGCGCCTCCTCATGGAGCGACTCGTGGCCAGGATCACCGACCTCGAGGTGCTCAGCCCGCCCGACATCGAGCCCAACATCTTCGTGGGCGCCGTCCGCTCCCTCGATCTCGGCTTCAACCGCCGCGCGTAGGGCGCCCACAGATCGAGAGACCTCGCCGGTACGCTCGTTCCCTGTGCCCGATGACCGTCGTCGCCACCTGACCCTCCTCGGGCTCGCCGTGGCGAGCATGGTGGCCCTTGGGATCAGCGTCAATGCCGATCGCCTGGGCGGCGACGATGACTCCTCCCCGCGCCCGCTCGTTGGCACTGTCGGGTCATCCACCACGGGCACGGTGGACGACGGGGGAGAGAGTCCCGACACCACGACGGGTGCGTTCTTCCGCACCGACTACAAGGGTCTGGCTGACCCCGCCGGCTTCACGAAGCCCTACCCGAACGCCACCGTCGAGGGCCTCCTCACCTTCCGGGGCAACCCCTCGCGGAGCTACTACGGCATCGGCCCGGTGCCCCGCACCGCCCCGGCCGTGCTCCACCAGTTCCCGGACGCGCCCATGTGCCGCACGTCGGTCAACCTCGGCGAGACCAAGACGTGGTGCGGCATGGGCTGGACGGGGCAGCCCACCATCGTGGAGCGCGAGGACCGCACCTGGGTGATCTTCGGCGGCTACGACGGCCACATCCACTTCATGGATGCCGCCACCGGTGAGCGGATCCTCCCGGATGTCGAGACCGGCGACATCATCAAGGGCACCCCAACGATCGACCCGGAGGGCTACCCGCTCGTCTACTCGGGCTCGCGCGACAACCTGCTGCGCGTCATTGCCATCGACCGCCCGGGCCAAGCCGAGGTGCTCTGGACCCTGGACAGCGAGTCGGTCCCGCCGAACCTCTGGAACGACGACTGGGACTCCTCGCCCATCATCCTCGGCGACTACATGGTGGAGGGCAGCGAGAGCAGCCGCATCTGGGTGATCAAGCTGAACCGCTCGTATGACGCCGCCGGCCGGGTGCAGGTCGCCCCCAAGGTGGTGTTCACCGAGCCGGTGTGGGATCAGGAGGTCCTCGCCGCCAACGGCGACGAGCACGCCTCCGTCGAGAGCTCGGTCACGATCGTGGGCGACACCGCCTACTTCGGCACCTCCGCCGGGCTGATCTGGGGCTACGACCTCAAGGGCCTCGAGGCCGGCGTGCAGCCCAAGGCCGTGTTCCGCTTCTACACAGCAGGCGACAACGATCCGTCGGTGGTGGCCGACGACGAGGGGATGCTCTACGTGGCTGGAGAGTACGACCGGCCCACCGAACGCGCCCGGGAGGTCGGCCAGCTCACCAAGCTCGATCCCACCAAGACCGACGACCCGATCGTGTGGTCGTTCAACGAGACCACCGCGGTGTCACAGGGCATCTACGGCACGCCTGGCATCGTGGGCGACACGGTCATCGTCACCAGCGACTCCGGGCGCCTCATCGCGCTGGACCGGGCAACGGGACGGGTGAAGTGGGAGCGCCAGCTGCCGGGTCCGGCGTGGGCCAGTCCGGTGATCGTCGACGACGTGCTGCTCGTAGGTGACTGCCTCGAGGGCAACCTCCACGCCTTCGACGTGTCAGATCCCGACCTCGCCCCGCCCGAGCTGTGGTCGGTGCACCTCAACGGCTGCATCGAGGCCACCCCCGCGGTATGGAAAGGCAAGATCTACATCGGGACGCGTGGCGGCTACCTCTACACGCTCGGGTAGCGGGCCGAGCCTCTAGGGCACGGTCGTCACCGTCGTCGTGGCGGTGGTGGAGGTGGTGATGTCCACGGGGTTCAGCTCCCAGAGGAACTCGCGCAGGGACAGGCCCGAGGCGATGACGTCGGCGGCCAGCTCGCGGCCCACGTAGCGGAGGTGCCAGGGCTCGTAGTCGTAGCAGGTGCGGTCGGCCGTCTCGGGCGGGTAGCTGAGCAGGAACCCGTACTTGTGCGCGTTGGTGGCCACCCACTGGCCCGCCGGGGTGGCCCCCCAGGACTGGTCGACGTCGGCCTGGCCTTCGGAGGTTACGTCGACCGTCGTGCCGAGCTGATGCTCGGAGTGCCCGGGGCGGGCGACCCGGCTGCCCGCTTCGGTGTTGCCGAGCTCGTCGACCCTGCGCGCGAACAGGTCGGCCTGCTGCGAGTAGCTCCGGTAGGCGGCCAGGATCGCGAGCGGAACGCCGTCGAGAGCCGCTGCCTGCCGCAGGGCATCGAGGTCAGCCACGACGAGGCTGCGCACAGCGAGCCCGTCGGTGAAGGGGAAGCCGGCGTCGCCGATGTTGCGGAGGTCCCTCGGTCCAAAGCCTTGTGGGAGGGCTCGGGCGGTGTCGACCAGCACGGTGGCCCACGCCGCGGTCGGATCGTCCACAATCGGCACGTCGGCCTCCGCACACTCCGGCGGAGGCGGGATGGTGGTGGTGGTCGGCTGGGCCGTGGTGGTGCTGGCGCCGGTCTCGGCGTCGCCCCCGCCCACCGCGCCCACCAGCTTCAGCACCGCGAACACCACGAGCACCGCGCCCGTCGCGACCAGCGCTCGCCGGAGCTGGTAGACGTGCACGGGTTCACGGGGACGGGCCGGCCGCTGCGGGTACATGACGGCCGCGAGCGTAGGCAGGCCCCTGCTTCCGGCCCTACTCGCCTAGGGCGTGACGAGGATCTTGCAGTGCTCGTCGGGGCGGGCCAGGGCCTCGAAGGCGCCCGCCACTCCCTCGAGGTCGACACGGCCGGTGATCAGCGGGGCGACGTCGAGGGCACCCTCGGCGATCAAGCGCAGCGTGTCCGCGAACTCCACGGGGTCGTAGGCGAGGGCGAACTGGATGCTCAGCTCCTTGCTCACGCCGAAGTACGGGTTGATCTGGTCGTGCTCCATGCACACGCCCACCACCAGCACCCGGGTGCCCTGCGGTGCCTGGCGCAACACGTCGTTGAGCATGCCGGGCACACCGACGGCCTCGTACACCACCAGCGGCCGGCTGCCACCGACGCGCGACCAGACCTCGAAGGCGGACTCAGTGACCGGATCGACGACCTCGGAGGCACCGAGGGTCGAGGCGATGGCCCGACGGGTGGGGGAGGGATCAGCCGCGACGATGATCTCCACACCCTTGAGCCGCAGCGCGGCGATGACCGCGAGGCCCACCGGCCCACAGCCGAGCACGAGGGAACCGTCGGTCGGTGCGATGCCTGACTTGTTGGCGGCGTGCAACCCCACAGCCATCGGCTCGGTGAGAGCGGCTGGCGCGGCGTCGAGGCCGTTCGGCACCTCCAGGAGCATGGGCGCCGACAGCAGCATCCGCTCGCCGTAGCCGGCTGCGACGTCGTTGCTGTAGACGATCGGTCGGATGGCGCCGGCCGGCGTGAAGAGCACCGGGATCGAGGTCACCAGGGTGCCCGGTGGCGGCGCCGCCGTCTCGGGACCGACCTCGAGCACCTCGGCGGAGAACTCGTGCCCCATGTACACGTCCTGCTCCAGGTCGATGTCGGCGCCGGCTTCGAGGGCCGACACGCCGCGCATCTCCTCGGTGAGCGCCAGCATCTCGGCACCGTGCTGGGCGAAGTGCAGGTCGGAGCCGCAGATCCCACAGGCCTTGACCTGCACGAGCACCTGGCCGAAGCCGGGGACGGGATCGGGCACGTCGTCGCGCACGTGCATCTGCCCAGCGCGCAGCACGGCCGCCCGCACGTCAGCGGCCTCCCAGGTCGAGCCCACCGAGGAAGCGCAGGAGCTCGGCGTTGACCTCCGCGGGCGCCTGCTGGTGCACCCAGTGCCCGGCGCCCTCCACCACGAGCCGGCCGCGCTCGTCGTCAAGCCGGCCGTCCATCACGGCAGCCGGACTCATGAGGGCGACGGGGTCGGCGCTACCGGTGATGAAGGCGGCGGGCACCCGCACGTTGACGCCGTCGAGCTGGGGGGTGAGGGCCCAGCTCCGGTCGACGTTCCGGTACCAGTTGATGCCCCCGGTGAAGCCGGTGCGGGTGAACTCGGCCGTGTAGTGGTCGAGCTCCTCCTGGCTGAGCCAGTCGGGGAGGGTCGGGACGGGCGGCAGGCGGTCGACGAACCCAGTGCCGTCCGGTGCGGAGAGGCCGCTGAGCTCGCCGCCGTCGGCGTGGTCGACCTGCAGCCCGGCGAGCATGCGCCGCATCGTTTCGCCGGTGTCGGCGGCGAGGTCGGCGTCGG
>DAIQBC010000238.1:0-4321 GCA_036781345.1 Acidimicrobiales bacterium
GGGGTGAATGGGCGCCAGGGCGACGATGTGCGTGCGCTCGCTCGATCGCGAGGGCGACGGCGGCTGGTATCGCGGAGCGCCGCACGCAGCAAACAGTCGTGGATGACGATCAACGCGATGAGCTACTCGACGCGGAGCTCGGGATCGGCCGCGGCGATCTCGGTCACGGCTCGCTCGTAGCCGCCGTCGCGCTCCCATGCAGCGACGATGGCGCGGGTGTCATCGGTGAAGACCGATTCGATCGAACCAACGGGCGGAGGCGTGAGCTCACCGACAGCAGCGGCCCGGGCCGGCTGCGTTCGACCACGGTTGCGAGGTGTGGCTCGAGCCCTGTTCGAGTCGCCTTAGGTGCGAGCGTACGGCTGGCCGGCGAACCGTACGGTGGCCAGACTCGTCGGTCGCCGGTGCCGCGCTGGAGCTCGCCCGTGACCGCGAGGACCCGCGGAGGCGAACCCCCAAGCGACCCCATCCCGCTCCCAGGGTGTGCTAGAAACAGCCTCTGACCAGGGAGTTCTCTGGGTCGACAGTGGTTCTGCAAAGCCCTGTACGCGGGTCTGATTCCCGCCGCCACCTCTTCTTCTCTTCTTCTCCCTCCTTCCTCCAACGCTCACCCTCTGCGCGGGGGCGCTCAGGTTCTGTGGACGCTCACGACCGCATACCGAGCGTGAGCGTCCACAGAACGGTGGGGGTTCACCAGTGGTGCGCGACGTCGATGACCAGGCGGCTGGAGCTGCCGGGTCCAGGCAAGGTGAAGATCCGCATCGGCAACCGGGCCCGCACCCCGAGACCGATCGTCGTGTAGCCCTCGAAGCTGCCCCCCCAGGCGACCTGACGGAACGTCGAATACCTGCTGACGTTCGTGAGCTCGCTGGGGTTCCCGGGGTTGTAGGTGGGGGCGCCGGTGTTCAGGTCATAGCTGAAGGCCCGCACGATGATCTCGATCTCCGCCCCGCCTCGCAATGGGATGGCGTCGCCCTTGGCCTGGGTGAGGACAGCTGAGACGTAGCGCACCGAGCCCACGGAAGCGCCGTCGATGACGATGCGGTCGTAGCACGCATGACGGCCAGTCCTGACGTTCGTGATGGTCGCAGGGCCGGGTCCGCTGGCCGACTTGAACAGCGACCCCCAGTGGATCGCGCAGTACGGCGCGGTCGCGGCGTCCGAGGCCGTGACGGCGGCGGGCATCGCTGTGAGGATCAGCGCCAGGATCAGCAGACGGACCGTCGGTGTGACGCGATGAGTGGTCATGGGTCCCTCCTTGCAGGATGGTGACCGGGCCCCACCGAGGGGCTCAAGATGATGATCGCCCCAATCCTCGAGAAGGGGAAGGGAGAGCTAGGAGGGGCTGATCCGACCGCTACGGTCGCGCCTGATGCAGCCCCACGGCGTCCACCATGTCTCCATCAACGTTGCGAACGCCGACGCCGCGGTCGCGTTCTACGTCGACCGGCTCGGCTTGAACCCGCGGACCGACCGGCCCGACTTCGGGTTCGGAGGTGCATGGCTCGACGTGGGCGAGCAGCAGGTGCACCTCATCGAGGCGCCGTGCCCCCCTGACGAGGGCCAGCACTTCGCTTTGTGGGTGGGCGACCTCGATGGCGCGATCGACGAGCTTCGCCGCTCGGGTGTCGCGGTGTCGGACGCATCGCCGGTGGGCACCGGGCGGCAGGCCTTCCTGCGTGATCCGTCAGGCAACCTCGTCGAGCTGCACCAGCCGGGCTAGGGCGAGCTGTCGAGGAAGGCGAGCACGTCGGGCAGCGTGCGGCGATCCTGCGCGAAGAAGGCGTGGTCGCCCTCGTAGAGGCGGATCTCGGCGCGCTGATTCGTCGGGCGATGACCTCGGGTTTGGTCGGCGGACGGCACGTCACCAATCCTGCTACGCGGGGGTCGTGGAGCCGAGGTCCGGGCTGGCCTCATCGTCGGGGGTCTGGTCCGGGTCACTGACCCAGCAGACGTCGTCGCCGCCTCGTCGCTTCACGGTGTACATGGCCCGGTCGGCGGCCTCCACCAGCGCCTCGGCCGTGGTGGACGTGGTCGGCACCATCGTGATGCCCCCGATGCTCACGCTGATCTGCACGGGCTGGTCGGCGAGGCGCAGGTCCAGCACCCGCACCGCCTGCCGGAGGCTCTCCGCGTTCTGCCGGGCCGTCGCCCCATCGATGCCCGGCCAGAGCACCAGGAACTCGTCGCCGCCGAAGCGGCCCACGAGCTCGCCTTCGCGGGACGTGCGTTGCAGGATGGCGCGGGCCAGCGTGACGAGGCACTGATCACCGGCGAGGTGCCCGAACGTGTCGTTGTAGTGCTTGAACTTGTCGAGGTCAACGAGCGCCACCGTCAGCGGCAGCGCCTCGCGACGGCAGCGGTCGAGCTGCCGCTCCAGGGCAACGTCGAAGGTCCGGCGATTGGCCGTGCGCGTGAGCTCGTCCCGGGTGAACAGCTCGTGCAGTCCGGCGGCGTGAGCATCGGTGCCTCGTGGCGGACGTTCGTCCTCGGCGTCCACCCCGACGAGGTACAGGAGGCCGTCCTCGCCCATGCGGCAGGACCACGAGGCCTGGAACCCGCCCGCGATGGGGTGCAACCGGGCGACGAAGACGGTCTCGTCGCCCACCGCATCGAGGCGCGTGATCTCCCGGATGGCGAGCGAGCGATCGTAGGGGTCGAGCAGCTCGACGAGCGGGCGATTGACGACCGCCCCGACCTCCGGTCCGAAGGCGCGCCCGAGCCGGTCGTTGGCCCACAGGACCCGCCCGGCTCGCGTCGTGATGGCGCACAGCAGCCGACTCGACGAGGTGAACTCGCCCAGGTCGAAGTCGGCCTCGGTCTCTGCCACTGGTCTCCCTCGGTGCTCCCGCCGGAGCACAGGCCAACCTACCGCGTACGATCGAGTTCGTGACCGACTTCGCCACGAACTACGGACCGTGGACGTTGGTCACCGGGGCTGCCCAGGGGGTGGGCCTGGCCTTCGCAGAGGCGCTGCTGGATCGTGGATGCTCGGTGGTGCTGGTCGATCGGCTGCCCGAGGTGACCGACGTTGCGTCCGGGCTGGGTGTCGAGGCGCGCGGCGTGGTGGCGGACCTGGCCGAGCCCGGGTGGATCGACGAGGTGGCGACGGCCACCGCGGGCCTGGAGATCGGTCTGGCGGTCGCCAACGCGGCGGTGTCGTTCGTCGGGCCCTTCCTCGACCAGCCATCGTCCAGCCGGGCCGCGACGGTGCTCGTCAACTGCCTGGCCACCACCGACCTGGCGGCCTGGGCCCTGCCCCCGATGCTGGACCGCGGCAGGGGTGGGTTCGTGGTCACCAGCTCGGGGTCGGCCTTGGCAGGGACCGCCGGAGTCGCTAGCTACAGCGCCAGCAAGGCCTATGTGCTGAACCTCGCGGAGGCGATCGGTTGGGAGCTGCGGGGGACCGGCGTGGACTGCCTGGCGGTCGTGGCCCCGGCCATGGACACCCCCGGCTGGCGGTCGCACGCCGTCGACGCGGCACGACTGCCCCAGCCGGCCGTCGACCCGCGGTCGGTGGTGGAGCCGGCCCTGGACCACCTCCCGCAGGGCGGCTGCCTCCTGGCCGACCCGGGCCTCGAGCTGGTGGCCGGTCTGGACCGCGAGGCGCGCGTCGATCTGCTGTCGAGCGTCACCACGTCGCTGTACCCCGATCTGTTCCCCCCGGCGGGGTAGGGGGGAGCACCAGGAGGGTCAGATCGCGTCGGCCGGCACGCGCCCCAACCGGCCGGCGTTGAAGTCATCAAATGCCTGCTGGAGCTCTGCTCGCGTGTTCATCACGAAGGGCCCGTACGCCGCCACCGGTTCCCGGATCGGGAGGCCACCGAGCAGCAGGACGTCGAGCGCTGTGGCGGGGGTCTCCTGGTCCTGCGCCGCAGAGACGGTGACCACCTCCCCCGCGCCGAGCACCGCCAGCTGCCCGCCATGGATGCCCACCCGTCCGGCCCCCACGGCCCCATGGCCGGAGAGCACGTAGGCGAGGGCGTTGAAGTCGGTGCGCCACGGCAGTCGCAGCTCGGCTCCGGGTTGGACCGTCGCGTGCACGAGGACGATGGGGGAGTGGGTGACGCCCGGCCCCGCGTGCCCGGCCAGCTCGCCGGCGATCAACCGCACCAGGGCGCCGCCGTCGTGGTTGGTGAGGAGTGCGGCCTCGCGCCCGCGGATGTCCTGGTAGCGCGGAGCGGTCATCTTGAGGCGGCTGGGGAGGTTGACCCAGAGCTGGATGCCGTGGAAGGTGCCGCCGGCGGCCACCACCTCCGCGGGTGGGGCCTCGATGTGCAGGATGCCGCCGCCGGCGGTCATCCACTGCGTGTCTCCGTCG
>DAIQBC010000239.1:0-4308 GCA_036781345.1 Acidimicrobiales bacterium
TCGAGGTGCGAGGCGACGACTACATCATCCTGCGCGAGCGCGACATCCACGCCGTAGCAGCAGAGCGCCTCGAGGAGTCGAGCACCGGTCTCTATCTCTGACCCGTCCGACGGGGTGGCAGCACCACTGGGAATCGGGGGGATAGCGCCCTTCACCTGGAAGGCAGCCGGCTCTACGGTCGAGCCATCGGAGGGTGCTGATGAGCGCGGTCTGTGCGTGGATGCGGATCGACTTGCGGGGACGGGTTCGGTCGCTGGCCGTGCTGGGCCTGCTTGTGGCCCTCACCACGGGCGTCGTCCTCACCGCCCTCGCGGGCGCGCGCCGTGGCGAGACGGCCGTCGATCGCCTGGTGGAGCGGACGTTGCCGGCTACGGTCGCGGCCCTGCCCAACCAGCAGGGCTTCGACTGGGAGGCGGTCGAGAAGCTGCCGAACGTGGCGGCCATCGCCCGCTTCCCGGTGTCGCAGTACTTCATCAAGGGACTGCCTCCCGAGGCCGCCAACTTCGCCTACGGGGATGCGGCGATGGTCGACATCGAGCGCCCCGTGGTGCTCGAGGGTCGGCTGGCCGACCCGGCGCGTGACGACGAGGCCGTCATCACGGCGAGCTTCGAGGGCACCTTCGGCAAGGGCGTGGGCGACACCGTCACGATCCAGCTCCTCGCCCCGGAGCAGGTCGACGAGAGCTACGCCTCGGCCGAGGTGCCGCGCCCGGAGGGACCGGAGATCGAGACCACGATCGTGGGCATCATCCGCTCCCCCTGGTTCTCTGACTCCGCCGACGAGCCAGGTGGCACCCTCGTCCCGTCCAACGGCCTGTTCGCGCAGCACGCCGCCAACCTCATCGGCAACACGAAGGTGGCGAACATCAACGCGCTGGTGCGGCTCGACGGCGGCGCGGCGGCGGTGCCGCAGTTCCGAGAGGACCTCGCCGCGCTGACAGGGCGACACGACATCGAGTTCTTCGACCTCTCGGCGATGGCGAAGCACGCCGACGAGGTGGCGGGGTTCGAATCGTCGGCGCTGCTCGCCTTCGCAGCCGCCGCGCTGATCGCCGCGCTGTTCCTCGTGGGCCAGTCGGTGGTCCGCTGCGTGGCGGCCGCCACCCAGGACCTCCAGGTGCTCTCAGCGGTCGGGATGCGGCCCCGGCACGTGCGCGTGGCCGCCACGGCCGGTCCGGCCCTGGCCGCGATGGTGGGCGCAGCGATCGGCGTCGCCGGCGCCTGGCTCGCCTCGTCCCGCTTCCCGACCGGCACGGCGGCGCCGCTCGAGCCCGCGCCCGGCCGGCAGGCCGACCTGGCCGTGCTGCTCGGCGGGCTGATCCTGATCCCGTTGGTCGTCGTCGGTGGGGCTCTGATCGCGTCCTGGACGACCACGCGCGCGCTCGGGTCGACGCGCCCGAGCCGGCGGTCGGCGGTGGCCGGCCTGGCCGCCCGGGGGGGAGCCCCGGTTCCGGTCAGCATCGGTGCCAGCTTCGCCCTCGACCGTGGGCGCGGCCCGCAGTCGGTGCCGGTGCTCCCCGCCCTCCTCGGGGCGGTGGTCGGCGTGGTCGGGGTGGTCGGGGCGCTCACGTTCGCAGCCGGGGTCGACGACGCCGCCTCCCATCCGGAGCGCTTCGGACAGGTGTCGGAGCTCCAGGTGTTCCTCGGGTTCAACGGCGAGGACTTCGTCCCGACCGAGGACGTGCTCGACGTCCTCGCCGCCGACCCCGACGTGCGAGCGGTGAACGACACGCGCCAGGGGGTGCTGGAATCCGGACGGGTCGACCTCGCCGCCTTCGCCCTCGACCCCGTGGGCGCCCAGCTCCCGATCGTCGTGCTCGACGGTCGCCTGCCCACGGAGCCCGGCGAGGTGGCCATCTCCACCAAGTCGGCCTCGGACATCGGGGCGTCGGTGGGCGACCGCATCGAGCTCAGCGGGTCCCGGTCGGCGGGCACCTTCCTGGTGAGCGGGATCGCCTTCGTGCTCGAGGGCTCGCACAACGACTACGACGCCGGTGCGTGGCTCCTGCCCGTCACCTACGACGAGCTCATCGAGGGCTTCAAGTTCCACACCGCGGAGGTGGCCCTGCTCGCCGGCGTCGACGCTGAGGTCGTCGCGGCGCGCTTGGGCGCCGCAGTCGCCGCGGCGTTGGGCCAGCCGCCCGAGTCGGCCGCCGGCATCGTGTCGGTGCGGACGCCCCCGTCGCGGCTCGGCGAGCTGCGCCAGGTGCAGACGCTCCCGCTCCTGCTGGCTGCCTTCCTCGCCCTGCTGGCGGTGGCGGCCGTGGGACACGCCGTCGCCACGGCGGTGCGCCGCCGCCGCCGTGACCTGGCGGTGCTGCGCGCCCTGGGCGTGACGCGCCGGGAGAGCCGGGCCATCGTGCTCATCCAGGGGACGGTGCTGGCCCTCGTGGGCCTCGCGTTCGGCGTCCCGCTCGGGCTCGCGCTGGGGCGGACCCTGTGGCGGTCGGTGGCCGACACCACCCCGATCGAGTACCTGCCGCCCGTCGCCGCCTGGGCCCTCGTGCTCGTCGGCCCGGTGGCCATCGTCGCCGCCAACCTGCTGGCCGCCTGGCCGTCGCAGCGGGCGGCGTCGATGCGGGTGGCCCAGGTGCTGCGCACCGAGTGACCGATGCGGCAACCGGTTGGGGTCGCCCGTGTGGCCCCTCGTACGATGACCCGATGCCCGTCGCCACCCCGATCGACGTCACGGACGACCAGCTCGACCTCGTGACGTACGACGACGCCGGACTGGTGCCAGCCATCGTCCAGGAGGTGGGCACCGGCGCCGTCCTGATGATGGCCTGGATGAACGCTGAGACGCTGCGCATGAGCCTCCAGGAGGGCCGCACGGTCTTCTGGTCGCGCAGCCGCCAGGAGGTGTGGCGCAAGGGCGACACGAGCGGTGACCGCCAGTTCGTGCGTCAGGCCTTCTACGACTGCGACGGCGACACGCTGCTGTTCGTGGTCGAGCAGGAGGGCAAGGGCGCCTGCCACACCGGCGAGCGCTCGTGCTTCCACCGGGCCTTCGGGTGAGCCTGCGCCCGAGTCGCGAGGAGTTCCGGGCCCTGGCCCGCGACCACACGGTGATCCCGGTGTGGCAGGAGGTGCTGGCCGACCTCAGCACGCCGGTGTCAGCGTTCCTGCGGGTGGTGGGCGACGAGCCCGGGTTCCTGCTCGAGTCGGTGGAGCACGGCGAACGCTGGGGCCGTTGGTCGTTCATCGGCCGCAACCCGCTGGCCACTCTCACGGCGCGTGGGCGCACGGTCCAAGCCACCGGCACCCTGCCCGACGGCGTGCCGCTCGACCGCGGCATCCTGGCCGCCATCGAGCACCTGTTGGCCGTGTGGAAGGCCCCCGTCCTCGACGACCTGCCCCCCCTCCACGGCGGGATCATGGGGTATCTCGGCTATGACGTGGTGCGCGAGGTGGAGCACCTCCGCGACGTCCCGCCCGACGACCAAGGCCACCCCGATGCCATGGTGTCGGTGATCGGCCAGCTCGCGGCCTACGACCACTGGCGCCAGCGCGTCACGCTCATCGACAACGTGCTCGTTTCGGCCGACCTCACCGAGGAGGAGCTCGACCGCCGGTACGACGACGCCCTCGCCCGGATCGACGAGCTGGGCCGGGCCGGCGCCGGGCCGATCGACGAGCCCCTCGTGGACCCGCCCGACCCGGAGGACCCCCTGCCGGAGATGCGCTCCGTGATGGGCGCCGACGCCTATCGCCAGGCCGTGGAGGTGGCGAAGGAGCACATCCTGGCCGGTGATGTGTTCCAGGTCGTGCTGGCCCAGCGCTTCGACCTCGACCTCGACGCCCACCCCTTCGACGTCTACCGGGTCCTCCGCCAGGTGAACCCAAGCCCGTACATGTACTTCGTGCGCCAGCCCGGCGTGACCCTCGTGGGCTCCTCACCCGAGCCCATGGTGCAGCTGCTGGACGGCACGGTGATCTCCCGGCCCATCGCCGGCACCCGTCGGCGCGGTCGCACCGACGAAGAGGATCGCCGCCTCGGCGCCGAGCTCCTCGAGCACCCGAAGGAGATCGCGGAGCACGTGATGCTCATCGACCTGGCCCGCAACGACGTGGGGCGTGTGGTGGAGTTCGGCACCGAGCAGGTGGACGAGATGATGACCCTCGAGCGCTACAGCCACGTCATGCACCTCACCTCGCAGGTGTCCGGGCAGCTCGCTGAGGGGCGCACCGCCATCGACGTGCTGCGGGCCACCCTCCCTGCCGGCACCGTGTCCGGCGCCCCCAAGGTGCGAGCCATGGAGATCATCGACGCGCTCGAGCCCACCAAGCGCGGGCCCTACGCCGGTGTGG
>DAIQBC010000240.1:0-4282 GCA_036781345.1 Acidimicrobiales bacterium
CGCTCGTCGTCGAAGTGGCCACGGACCACGCTGGCCAGCCGCCGGAAGCCGCCGAGGCGCACCAGCTCGAGCGCCGGTCGGAGCGGGCGGGCCAGGTCGACCACCGAATCGAGGTTGCGCTCGATGAACCAGGGCATCTCGAGCTCGTAGAGGCGCTGCAGCCACTCGCAGAACCGGCCGAACTCGGCCGCCTCCTTGGGGCCGCACACCGTGCGGATCTCCTCGGTCATGGCCTCGCGACCGTGACGAACCCGCAGCTCGGTGCCGTCCGCGTAGCAGGCCCGATACATCGGGTCGACGGGCCGAAGCGTCAGCAGCTCGGTGCCGTCGACCCCGGCGGCGGCGAAGCACCGGTCGATGAGGTGCGGCATCGT
Source organism: Acidimicrobiales bacterium (assembly GCA_036781345.1). Taxonomy (GTDB): domain Bacteria; phylum Actinomycetota; class Acidimicrobiia; order Acidimicrobiales; family VFJN01; genus VFJN01. The sequence goes on from DAIQBC010000240.1 coordinate 375, forward strand.
GAGCACGCTCGGCCCGGTGTCGAACCGGTAGCCACCTCGCTCGAGCGACCCCGCCCGCCCGCCGGGGATCGACGCCGCCTCGACCACCGTGACGTCGTGACCGGCCCCGGCCAGGTGGCACGCCGCGGCCAGGCCGCCGAGCCCGGCCCCGATGATGACCACCTGCTGGTGCGGCATTCGCTCAGGCTAGGGCGAGCCCCGGCGTTCTGGCGCCGCATCTGGGCGCAGGACGCCGGACCGCAACGCCAGAATCGGGAACCTCAGCTGACGTTGGCGCTGTACACGGGCAGATCGAGGTAGGTGAGCACACCAGGGTCGGCCCGAACGACGTCGGGGATGGCGTTCACCACGTGCATGGCCGTGGCGAGGCAGCCGGCGTGGTTGTGGTCGCCGAGGTCCGAGCTCAGCTCCACGTCGATCTTCAGGTGGGGCTCGCCCTCGATGAGGATCCGGTAGCCGTGGCCCTGTGGCCAATCGGGCGCGTCCTCGTCGCGCAGGCGGGTGACGTGCTCCACCACGATCCGGGGTTCGCCGTCGACCATGCCGAGGATCTCGAAGCGCATTCCGGAGATGGTCCCCTTGGCGATCGGACCCGACGCGATGCTGAAGTCGGCGTCGGCCCGCAGGATCTCCTGCGTCTCCTCCACCGAGTCGAGCTCGAGGCCGATCGCCTTGGCAACGAGGTGCAGCACCGGCCCCCAGGCGAGCGCCGTCGAGCCCGGCGACAGGAGCAACGACTCGGTCGGCGACTGCTTGCCGAAGCCCATGATCTCGAACATCGTGAAGGGGTTGTCCCAGGTGGCGTAGTTCACGATCTCGAGCATCCGGACCCGGCGCACCTCCTTGCAGAGGGCGAGGGCGTGCACGGCGAGACCGGCGTTGCCGAAGCCCGGGTCGATCCCCGAGGTGTAGAAGCTCGTGCCGCCTTCGAGGCACGCCGCCTGGAGCTTGTCGTACACCCCGTCGCCGGCCGCCTTTGGGAACAGCAGCGGCACATACGACGTGTTCACCACGTTCTTGCCCCCCGCCAGCATCTGGGCGATGTCGTCGACCACCTGGTCGGGGCGCAGGTCGGAGTTGGCCATGTAGCAGATGGCATCGGCATCGAGGGCGAGCAGGGCATCGGCGTCCTGGGTGGCCGTGACGCCGACGGGCGGACCGCCGCACAGCTCGCCGGCGTCCTTGCCGGCCTTGTTGTCGGAGTGCACCCACAGGCCGGCGAGCTCGAGCTCGGGGTGGGCGACGATGGCGGGGACGGCGTGGATGCCCACGGTTCCGGTCGCCCACTGGATCACTCGGTAGGTCATGCTGCTGCCCCCTCAGGTCGGTCCCGGAACCTACCTCGCCGACGACGGGTAATCTGACGCGGCGTCAGGTCTGGAGGGATCCATGGAGCGAGCGGTCGAGGTCAGGCGCCACCCGTGGAACACCGAGTTCGAATGGCACGACCACCGCGGTCCGTTCCAGCGCCTCACCGAAGAGCAGGTGGCGCAGTTCGACGCCTCCGGCTTCATCGTGCTGCCCAACCTGATCGACTGCGGGACGATCGCCGCGGTGGAGCGCGACCTCGACGTCCTCGAGATGGAGGTCGACGCCTTCCTCCAGACGCAGGCCGACGGCCGCTTCTCGATCGTCGAGACCGGGGCGATCACCGCGGCCGTGCACGCGGTCGTGCGCTCCGAGGCGGCTCGGGGGCTGAGCCGAGACGCTCGGCTGCTGGGGCTGTGCGCCGATCTGATCGGTCCCGACGTTCGCCTCTACTGGGACCAAGCCGTGTACAAGAAGACGGACAAGCCCCGACGGTTCCCCTGGCACCAGGACAACGGGTATGCCTACGTCGAGCCGCAGTCGTACCTCACCGTGTGGCTCGCCCTCACCGACGCCACGATCGACAACGGGTGCCCGTGGGTAGCACCCGGGAAGCACCGGGACGGCACGCTGGCCCACCACTTCGTCGATCCGCTCGGATGGGAGTGCCTCACGGAGGACCAGGCCACCGGTGCCGTTGCCGCACCGGTTCCCGCCGGGGGCGCCGTGGTGTTCTCCTCGCTGACCCCACACCTCACCGGACCCAACACGACCGGCGCCGTCCGCAAGGCCTACATCCTGCAGTACTGCCCCAGCAGTGCCGAGGTGCTGCACGGCGACCCGAGCGCCGGAGCCCCTACGTCACGCGTCCCCTGCACCGCCCCCGACCGCCAGTACGAGGTGCTCCGAGGAGGTCATCCCGTCATCGACTGACCCCCTCCGCCCCGCCGCAACCTGCGGCGATCGTGTGCAGCGCGGCACGAAATCGCCACGCGCTGCTCACGCGTGGCGGGTGCGGTCGGGTGGGATCACTGGCGCGCGCAGGCTTCCCGACTGCTGCGGGTCCTGCACGGGCGTGCCCGGCACGAGCCGGAGCGGCACGATCCCGGCCCACACGGGGAGATCGAGGTCGTCGGGGTCGTCGATGGGGCCGCCGGCGCGCACCTTGGCGGAGCCCTCCTCGATGGGCAGGCGCAGCACGAGGGTCGTGCGCAGCTCCGACGGGTTCGACGGCCGCGCCAGGGTGCTGCGCCCGGGCAGGACGTGGTCGACGATGGTGTCGAAGGCGCGACGCTTCTCGGCCTCGTCGTCCACCTTGGTGGCCCGGCCCAGCAGCACGACGCAGCGGTAGTTCATGCTGTGGTGGAAGGCAGAGCGGGCCAGCACCAATCCGTCGAGCAGCGTGATGGTGACGCACACCTCGGCATCGGCGGCGGCACCCAGCAGCGCGTTGGCCATGGCGCCGTGCAGGTAGAGCACGTCGCCGTCGCGCCCGTACGTCATCGGCAGCACCCGCGGCTGACCGTCGACCACGACGCCGACGTGGGCGATGTACGCCTCGTCGATGATGGCGTTGATGGTGGACCGGTCGAACTCGCCGCGCTCGCGGTGGCGGCGGAGGCGGGTCCGCTCGGTGGGGGTCAGCTCTTCGGACATGGCCGCAACTTTGCCAGTCGCTGGATGCGATCGGGGATGCCGTTTCGACTAGGAAGTGCACCCATGTCCGACACCATCCTCGTCACCGGCCACTTCGACCTCGACCCGGCCCAGCGCGACGCGGCGCTGGTCGCCGCCCAGACCCTCATGGACGCCACGATCGCGGAGGACGGGTGCGAGCGCTACGACTACTACCCCGACACTCGCGAATCGGGCCGCATCAACGTCAGCGAGCAGTGGGCCTCCCAAGCTGCCATGGACGCCCACATGGTGACGCCGCACTTCACCGCCTTCCTGGGCGCGGTCGGCGGCTTCGGGGTGACCGGTGCAAGGCTCACCAAGTGGGACGGCGCCACCCCCTCCAAGCTGATGTAGCGAACGGGGGAGCTGGGCCCTCACCGGACCCGGGGGTTCAGCTGCCCCGGCTGGAGGTCTGGGCGACCGGCGCCGGGCGGGCCGGGGCGGCCGCGACCACGATCGGGGCCGGGGGCGGGGTGTAGACGGGCGCGGCGCGGCTGCCCTCGTCGTCGTCGTCGTTCTCGCGACGGTCGGGCACGGCGGCCGGCCGCACCGACACGCCGGCCGACGGCGCGGCCGATGCAACTGCGGCTGTCGGTCCGCTGCTGGTGACGACGGCAGCCGGGGTGTCGGACTGGCTCTGGAGGGCGATCAGCCCCGAGATGGCGAGGCCCGAGGTCACCGCCGTGACGGCGGCGATGCGGCGAGCCCGAGCAGCGGCATGCACGCGGCCCGCCGACGACGCGGGAGGCCGACAAGCCGCCGGCGGCGGGGGCACTGTCGGGCGGGATGCGGCGGTGAGGGACGACGGGGCCGGCGGTCGGCGGGGAGCGATGTGGGCCGGCTCGCGGCGGGGGTCAACGGGTGCCATCGAAGGCCTCCATTCGGTGAGCGGGCTCCGGCCGTCGGACCGGAGCCCCGGGGGG
>DAIQBC010000241.1:0-4243 GCA_036781345.1 Acidimicrobiales bacterium
GCGGGCCCCAGGTCGTGGCGTGGGACCCGACATGTCGTGGCCGCCACCGACCGACCTCCTGCCGGTGACCTGCTGCTGCTGGCCGTCGCCATCGTGGCGGTGTCGACCTCGGCTCCCCTGATCGCGGGCGCTGACGCGCCGACGCTCGCCATCGCGTTCTGGCGCAACTCGCTGAGCCTGCCCTTCCTCGGGCTGTGGCTCCTAGCTCGTCGGTCGGAGCGGGTGGGGTGGCGCGACCGGTCGGTGGCCGACCGCCGGATGTCCCGCCTCGCGGGAGGGCTCCTCGCTGCCCACTTCGCCACGTGGGTGCCGAGCCTGTCATTCACCTCGGTGGCGTCGTCCGTTGCCCTGGTGGCCACCCAGCCGGTGTGGGCCGCCCTCATAGCTCGTCAGCGTGGTGTGCGCATCGAGCGCAGCACGTGGATCGGCATCGTCCTCGCCCTGGCCGGAACCGTGGTCCTCACTGGGGTCGATCTCTCGATCTCCGGTCGAGCCCTGTTCGGCGACCTCCTCGCCATGGTCGGCGGCATGTTCGCCGCCGCCTACGTCACCGTGGGTGCCGAGGTGCGGCGGCATGTCTCCACCCTCTCGTACGCGCTGGCTTGCTACGCGACCGCGGCCGCGCTCCTGCTGGCCCTGTGCCTCGCATCGGGCCAGGTCCTGACCGGCTTCGACCGTGACACCTGGCTGGCCATCGGCGGCCTCGTGGTGGGTGCCCAGCTACTCGGCCACACGCTCGTGAACCTCGTGCTGCGCAGCATCAGCCCCACTGCGGTGTCGGTGGCGATCTTGTTCGAGATCCTCGGCGCCACCCTCATCGCGCGGGTGGCCTACGGCCAGACGCCCCCGGCAGGTGCCTGGCCGGCGGCGGCGCTCATTGCGGTCGGAGTGGTGATGGTGATCCGCTCCGACGAAGATCCGTCCGACCTGGTCGAACCCGGAGGAGTGCTCACGTGACCCAGCCCGCCCGCTTCGTGCCCGTGCTCGAGCTGCCCGACGACTGGTCGGGCGCCATCACGGTGGTGGTGGCCGCCGGTCAGGTCCTGCTGGTGGACGAGCACCCGGACGACGTGGCGCCTGGTGCGACGCGCCAGGTGCTCGGCATGCTCGACGGCACCGCCTGCTGGGCCGTCGACCTCGACGGTGACGGCGTGCCCGACGTGGTCCTGGAGGAGCTGGGCGATGGGCTCGTCCCGCTGATGGGGCTCTACGGACGGGTCGACGACGTCCGCTGGACCCTCGCCGGCCGCGCGGTGCAGCTCGTGGAGTGGGAGCGCACCACTCGCTTCTGCGGCCGCTGCGGCACACTCACCGAGCCGGCCCCGGGGGAGCGGGCTCGTCGCTGCCCGGCCTGCGGTCTGCTGGCCTTCCCCCGCCTGGCGCCGGCCGTCATCACCCTGATCGAGCGCGAGGACGAGGCGCTCCTTGCCCGGGGCAAGGCCTTCCCGGTGCCGATGTACAGCTGCATCGCCGGGTTCGTGGAGCCCGGCGAGACGATGGAGGAAGCGGTGCATCGCGAGGTGGGCGAGGAGGTCGGCGTGGCCGTGACCGACGTGCGCTACGTGGCCAGCCAGCCGTGGCCGTTCCCGCACTCGCTCATGGTCGGCTTCGAGGCCAGCTGGGCCAGTGGCGACATCGTGATCGACGAGACCGAGATCGTCGACGCCCAGTGGTTCCGTCGTGACGCGCTCCCGATGATCCCGCCGGGCATGAGCATCGCCCGTACCCTCATCGACCGGTGGGTGGCGCGGGGCTAGCCGCGTTCGAGGCGCCAGCCGGTGGGCTGCATCCAAAGGCGGTGGCGGCCGCCGGGGAGGTCGGGGTCGGCGGTGTCGTAGCCGCTGTCGCCGTGCCACATGGCGACAGCGCCGCTGTCGACCTCCACCCAGCGCGTCTCGTAGCGGGGGAGGGGGTGTCGCTCGGCGGCCGCTGCCAGCGCGGCGTCGACGGCGTCGTGCTCGGCGAGGTCATGAAGGGTGACCCAGGTCGGTGGCGCGAGGTCGACCTCGCCCCGGTCCCTTCGTTCCAGCACCTCACGCGCCGACAGCCACTCGTGCTCGTGGATCTCGCCGCCGTCCACCACCACCTCACCATCGCTGGCCCGGGCGAGGAAGAACCAGGTGGCGTACCGCCGGGGGGTGATGGCCGGCGGCACCCAGTGGGCGAAGGGCACCAGGTCGCTGGGGTCGACGGCCAGGCCGCACTCCTCGAGCGCCTCGCGGGCGGCGGCCCGGCGGGCGCTGGCCTCGTCGTCGTCGTCGCCCGGCTGCCGGTCAGCCTCGTCCACCTTGCCCCCGGGGAACACCCACATCCCCCCGAAGGCCACCTTCGACACGCGGTGCAGCATGAGCAGCTCGACACCGGCATCGCCGTCGCGCACGAGGACCACCGTGGCGGCCGGGATGGCCGGGTTGCCCTCGGCGGGGCCAGCCAGCCGCGGGTCGGAGGGGGTCACCCGGGCATCCTGCCACCGTCGGTCGGGGCGTCGGAGCCTCGTGAGTCCCACTGCGCCCGCGCATCCTCGAGCCACCCGGGCAGATCGATCTCGGGGTCGGGGAGCTCCGTCACGCCGTGCTCGGCCCGCAGGGCATCGACCAGCTCCGGCTGATCGCCCCACGACCGCGGATCGCCGAGCATCACCTCGACCATCGTCACGCCCTCGGGGCCGGCCCGGAAGGGCCCGAAGGCGGCGCCCTCCGGCAGCTCGATGTGGGTGCCGGGCGGGCACAGCCGGTCGCCGCACCAGATCGAGCCTCCCACCACGAACACCACATGGGGCCCGTGGTGGCCGTGGCGGCGCACGATCATGCTGGGGTCGTAGCGGGCGTAGAGCGACAGGTAGGGCGGCGCCGCGCTGAAGGCGAACCACTTCTCCCACACCGACGAGGTGCTGCCGTCGGCGTTGCGCTGGCGCTTCACCTCCTGCCAGGGCACGTCGGCGTCGTCGAGATGCCGGAACACGGCTTCCGGTCGCTCGGTCACAGGAGCACCTGTACCGCAGTCGCGACCTCGTCGGGTGCCTCGAGCGGTGGCCAGTGGCCCACGTCGGCCAGGCGCAGCAGATTGCGGTCGGACGGCCAACTGGGCAGGCGCTCCTCGATGCGCTCGGCCACGTGGGCACCCGACACGGGATCGAGGTCGCCCCACACGAACCGCATCGGCGCCGTGACTGCGTCGAGGGCCTGGTTCCAGCGGTCGGCGTGCTGGCGGCGGTCGGCAACGTAGTGCAGCAGCCGGTGGGCGATCTTCGAGCCGCCGTCGTGCTCCATCGAGCGCCAGATGCCCTGCGCCTCCACCTCCTGCATCGCACGGCGCGTACCCCACGTCCCCTGCAGCCCCGAGGTGAGGGCCGCCTCGTCCATGGCCGCGGCGAAGGTGGCGCCGTGCTCCGGGTCGAGGAGCAGCTGCTGGCCGACCGTCTGGCGGTGCAGGTCGGGCCACAGCCCACCGTTGCACCACACCACTGCAGTGATCGAGGTGCCCACGCCGGGTGCATCGAGCTGCCGGGCCAGCAGCTCCTGGGCCACCGACACGCTGTAGTCGTGGGCCACCACCACACTGGCGGCCACCCCGACCTGCGCCCACACGGCCTCGACGACGTCGGCCGCTCCGTGGATCGAGTAGTCGTGGGCGGGTGGCTTGGCCGACGCCCCGAAGCCGGGCAGGTCGAGCGTCACAAGTCGGGCCTCGCCCCGCAGCCGGTCGAACAGCGGCCCGGCGTCGAGCGACGACGACGGGTAGCCGTGCAGGAAGGTGACGACCGGGCCGGTGCCGCCGTCGTCGTGCACGGCCAGCCGCAACCCGTCGACCTCGAGGTAGGTGGCCGACTTCTGCCAGGCCTCGAAGCTGCGCATGGCCCCATCCTGGCCCACGCCTCGGCCCGGAGCCCGCGGCACCACAGTGCTGGCTCCGGTTCGGGGGCCACGTCGGCCTCATCCTTGACGGCGCCGTGTACGCCGGGGTCCGTGAAGCCCTCCAGGGCCAGACGATCCGCCTGTGCTGCTTCGCCCTCCGACGGGCGCGTTCTTGACAAGAAGATATCTTCCTATAAGGTCGGGGCATGCGGAGGAAGCGGGGTCAGCTGCTCGACCTGGAGGCACAGATCCTGGCCGTGGCCGTCGAGGCGCTGGCCGGCGATCCCCCCGAAGTCCACGGGTTCGCGCTGGCCAAGCGGCTGGCCGACCGGGAGGACTCCCAGCGGCGTCCTCGAGCCGGGCGAGCGCCTTGTAGAGCGTGCCGTGGC
>DAIQBC010000242.1:0-4226 GCA_036781345.1 Acidimicrobiales bacterium
AGGTGGAGCTGCCCCAGGCCCTGGCGGCGGGCCAGCTCCGGCTCGTGTACCAGCCTGTCCATGACGTGGGCGCCAGGCGGGGCCTGCGCGGCGTCGAGGCTCTCCTGCGGTGGGACCATCCTCGCCGTGGCCTCGTGCCACCCCTCGACTTCGTCCCCCTCGCGGAGGAGACCGGCGACATCCTGCCCATCGGCCGCTGGGTCCTGGACACGGCGTGCCGCCAGGCGGTCATGTGGAACACCGGTCGTTCATCCCCGCTCACGATGAGCGTGAACGTGTCGGCGGTCCAGCTCCACGACCCGGGGTTCCTCGACGACGTGCGCCAGATCCTGGAGTCCTCCGGGCTCGCGGGCAGCCTGTTGACCATCGAGCTCACCGAGTCGGTCCTCGTCGAGCACCAGCGTGTCGTGCCGATCCTGGAGGAGCTCAGGCGCCTGGGGGTCGGCGTGGCGATCGACGACTTCGGCACCGGCTACTCCTCGCTCTCCTACCTCGGGCAGTTCCCGGTGACCTCCGTGAAGATCGACAAGTCGTTCATCGCCCAGCTGACGGCCAGCGGCGACGCCGGCCTCGTGCGGAGCATCCTTGCCATGGCTGAGGCGCTGGGGCTTACCTCGGTGGCTGAGGGCGTGGAGACGACCGAGCAGCTGGAGATGCTCGAGTCCTTCGACTGTGGGCTCGGTCAGGGCTTCTACCTGGGCCGGCCACAACTTCCCGAGCAGATCGACGAGCTGCTCGGGCTCAGCCCGCTGAGTCACTGAGCGATCAGAGCGTCAAGTCCGCGGTCCTCGTCAGCCGAACCAGCGGCTGGCGCCGCCTGACTCCGGCTGCCGGAGATCGATGGTCGTGCCGTCGTCGACGAGGCGCCTGACCAGCTCGGAGAGCGACACCAGGCTGACGAGGTGGCCGTCGTCGTCCACCAGCGGCAGGTGCCGGATCCCCAGCGCGGCCATCTGGGTGAGCAGGGCCCGCACGGTGTCGCCGCAGTGTGCGACGACAAGGGGTGACGACATGGCCCCACCGGCGGTGTCCCGGGTCGGGTCCACCCCGGCGCCGATCCGCTCCGAGATGTCCCGCTCCGAGAGGAGCCCCACCGGGCGAGCGCCATGCATCACGACGACGGCCCCGACCTGCCGGGCAGCCATGTGGCGGGCCGCTGCCTCCAAGCTGGCCGCCTCGGCGACGGTCACCACGCCATGCGCGGTCAACCCGCTGACTGGGGAATCGAGGATGCCGATCATGGGGGTCCCCCCTTCGTCTGGTGCCCAGCCTGCGCCCTCCGAAACCGTTTCGGCCAGGGCCGAAGGTCACACAGTGCGCGGCCGGGCGGCGGCGCCAGGTGCCATCCTGCTGGGGTGGGTGCCGATCCGATGCTGACCGAGGCCCCAGGGCCGGCGGACCGCGTGGACCCTGAACGTGGTCTCTCGGCGGCCGAGGTCGAGGAACGAAGCGCTCGTGGGCTCGTGAACGTCACCACGGATGAGAGCCGGCGCACAGTCGCCCACATCGTTCGCGCCAACATCCTCACGCGCTTCAACGCCATCCTGGGTGGCCTGCTCGTGGTCGTGCTGGTCATCGGGGAGTACCGCGACGCCCTGTTCGGCATCGTGCTGGTGACCAACGCGCTGATCGGCATCGTGCAAGAGCTGCGGGCCAAGGTGACGCTCGACCGGCTCACCGTGGTCAGCGCCCCACGGGTGCGGGTGGTGCGCGACGGCTCGGTCGTCGAGGTCGTCGCGGAGGCTGTGGTCAGCGGTGACGTGGTCGAGGTGGCCACCGGTGACCAGCTGCCGGTGGACGGCATCGTCCTGCTGTCGCACCAGCTCGAGGTGGACGAGTCGCTGCTCACCGGTGAGCGCGACCCGGTTCTCGCGGCGCCGGCCGACCGGCTGCTCTCGGGCAGCTTCGTGGTGGCCGGGGAGGGCCGCTACGTCGCCACGGAGGTCGGGGACCAGGCCTACGCGGCAGGTCTGGCCCGTGAGGCCAAGCGCTTCACCACCGTGCGCTCGGAGCTCCGGCAGGGCACCGACACCATCCTCCGGATCGGCACCTGGGTGCTGCTGCCGGTGGGCGTCCTGCTGGTGGTCTCCCAGCTGCGCAGCTCGAGCTCGGTGCCTGACGCCCTGCGCAGCTCGGTGGCCGGCGTGGGGGCGATGATCCCCGAGGGGCTCGTGCTGCTCACGAGCATGGCCTTCGCCGTCGGCGTGATCCGCCTGGGGCGCCGCGGCGCGCTGATCCAGGAGCTTCCGGCGGTGGAGGTGCTGGCCAGGGTGGACGTGGTGTGCGTCGACAAGACCGGCACGCTGACCGAGGGTTCGCTGCACGTCACGGGGATCGAGCGGCGAGACGGGGGACCGGCCGACGACGCGGTGCTCGGTGCACTTGGCGCCTTGGTCGCCGCGGAAGCGCGCCCCAATGCCAGCCTGCGCGCCATCGCAGAGGTGGGCACGGACCCGGGCTGGGAGCTCGAGGCGGCGACGCCGTTCTCGTCGACCCGCAAGTGGAGCGGGGCGTCCTTCCGGGGCCACGGCACGTGGCTGCTCGGCGCCCCTGACGTCCTGCTCGAGGGCGATGAGCCGATGCGGGACCGCGTGGAGTCCCTCGCGGCCGGTGGCGTGCGGGTCCTCCTGCTGGCCCACACGGATGCCGGCGCATCGGAGGTATCAGCCCCGCCGGAACCCGTGGCCCTGGTGGTGCTCGAGGAGCGGGTGCGACCGGACGCGGCGGGTACGGTCGCCTACTTCGCCGAGCAGGGCGTGGCAGTCAAGGTCATCTCGGGAGACCATCCAGCCACCGTTGGCGCCATCGCGGCGCGCGTCGGCGTGCCGGGCGCGGACGCGCCGGTCGATGCTCGGACGTTGCCCGAGGATCCCGACGAGCTCGCCGACATCGTCGAGGCGGCATCGGTCTTCGGGCGGGTGCAGCCCCACCAGAAGCGGGCGATGGTGCGGGCCTTGCAGCGGCGCGGTCATGTCGTGGCCATGACCGGCGACGGCGTCAACGACGTCCTGGCCCTGAAGGACTCCGACATGGGCGTGGCGATGGGATCGGGGAGTGGGGCCACCCGCGGCGTGGCCCAGCTCGTGCTCTTGGACGATTCCTTCGCCTCGCTGCCAGCGGTGGTGGCCGAGGGCCGCCGGGTGATCGCCAACGTGGAACGGGTGGCCAACCTGTTCGTCACCAAGTCCGTGTATGCCGCGCTCCTGGCCCTCGCCGTGGGGATCGCCCAGCTTCCCTTCCCCTTCTACCCGCGCCATCTCACGATCATCTCCACGCTCACGATCGGGATACCCGCCTTCTTCCTCGCGCTGGCGCCCAACAGCGCGCGGAGCCGCCCGGGCTTCGCGGCGCGGGTGGCTCGCTTCGCCATCCCCGCCGGGACGGTGGCGGCCACCGCCACCTTCGCCGGGTACGCGCTGGCCGGCCGCCAGCCTGGCGTCCGGCTGGTGGAGGAGCGGACGACGGCCGTGATCGTCCTCTTCCTGATCGGGCTCTGGGTGCTCGGCATCCTGGCTCGACCGCTCAACGGGTGGAAGGTGGCGCTGATCGGCTCCATGTCGGTGGCCTTCCTCGTGACGTTGGCCACCCCGGGGGTGCGGGAGTTCTTCGACCTGCGCCTCCCCTCGGCGGTGGTTGCCTTCGCCGGGGTCGGCCTGGCCGCCACTGCCATCGCCTTGCTCGAGCTCGGCTGGCAGCTCCTCGGCTGGTCCCACCGGCGGGGGAGCCGGGACCTTCGGCCCTAGGGGCGCAACCCCGGATCGGCGCATCCTGGGGGGCAGATGGGGGTGTTGACACCCCCCACGTTCCGTGACGGAGGCAGCCATGACCGTGACGATCGAGCCCAAGGTTGCGAGTACCCCCCGCAAGATCTCGGAGGTGGCTACACCTGGGCCGGTGGCGACGCCCGGGCCGGTAGCGCACGCGCTGGGCCTCCCCTCCGCCACCGCTCTGGTGGTGGGCAGCATCATCGGCACCGGCGTCTTCACGATGCCCGCCGTGATGGCCGGCGCCGGCACCAGCTCCATCATCACGCTCGGCATCATCGCCGTCGGGGCGATCATCCTGGGCCAGCTGTTCGGCCAGCTCACGAAGCGGGTGCCGAGCACCGACGGCGGCATGTACGCGTACAGCCGGCACGAGTTCGGCGACTTCGCGGGCTACCTGACCGCGTGGTGCTACTGGATCACCTGCTGGGCCGGCAACGCCGCCATCGTCTCGTCCTGGGT
>DAIQBC010000243.1:0-4211 GCA_036781345.1 Acidimicrobiales bacterium
CTCGGCGGGCGCGGGCCTCGACTGGACCGTGCAGGGCGACGACGTCCCGGAGGCCGTCAGGTCGACCCCCGACGTGCCGCTGTGGGGACCCGGGGAGCTGGCACGTGGCGTCGTGATGCCAGTGCAGGTGTACCCGCTGTTCGAGCAGGCCCACCGCATCAAGCTGGGCCGAGCGCTTGACGACCACCTCGTGGCCGTGTCCGAGCTCTGGGCGCGCTTCAGCGAGGTGGCCGCCACCAACCCGCACGCTTGGATCCAGGAGGCGTTCACGGCGGAGGAGATCCGCACCCCAGCGGCCGACAATCGGATGATCGGGTTCCCGTACACGAAGCGCATGAACTCCAACAACGCGGTGGAACAGGGGGCTGCGGTGATCTTGTGCTCGGTCGAGCGAGCAACGGCCCTCGGCGTGCCACGCGATCGCTGGGTGTTCCCGCACAGCGGCACCGCGGCGCACGACCACTACTTCTTCACCCAACGGGATGACCTCGGCACCTCGCCGGCGATGCGCCTGGCCGGCCGTGCCGCCCTCGCCCTCGCCGGCGTGGGGCTCGACGACCTGGCCCACGTCGACTTGTACTCGTGCTTCCCGTCGGCGGTGGAGATCGCGGCTGCGGAGCTCGGGCTCGGCACCGACCGCCCTCTCACGGTGACCGGCGGGCTGTCGTTCGCCGGGGGTCCGTGGAACAACTACGTGATGCACGCCCTCGCGACCATGGTCGGCAGGCTGCGCGACGACCCCGGCGCCCGGGGCCTGGTGACGGCCAACGGCGGCCACATCACCAAGCATGCCTTCGGGGTGTACAGCACCGACCCGCCCGCCGACGGCTTCCGCTACGCCGAACCGCAGGCCGAGGTGGATGCGCTCCCGAGCCGCGTGCTGTGCGAGGAACCCGACGGGGAGATGGTGATCGAGGCGTGGACCGCCATGCACGATCGCAATGGAGCACGGGAGACTGGCATCGTGGTCGGGCTTCTCGCCGACGGTCGCCGAGCTCTGGGGACGACCTCGGACGCGGACGAGCTCGACCTGCTGGTGACCGAGGACCTCGCCGGGCGGACCGCCAGGATCAACCCCGACGGCTCGGTGGAACTTCGCTAGCTGTCGGCGCGATCCGAGCTGTTCTCGCGGGCCCGGGTCTCGAGCAGCTCGTAGATGAACTGCTGCGCGACGGGCATCTCATCGAGCAGCCGCTTGAAGTGCGAGATGTCGAACGCGAGCAGGCGCATGGGCGTCTGCGCCGTCACGGTGGCGTTCCTCGGCTTGTGGCCGATGAGTGCCATCTCCCCAACCACCGACCCTGGCCCGATGGTGGCGACGTGATGGCCGCTGGCGAAGATGCCCGCCTCGCCCTCGAGCACGAGGAAGCACTCCACGCCGACATCGCCCTGATCGATCAGGACCGCGCCCGGCTCGGCATCGACGGGCTCGCCGAGGGCGGCGAAGCGCTCCAGCTCGCCCTCCGACATCCGGGTGAACAGCACGATGTGGCGGAGGTCGTCAACGGTCCCCTGGACCTCCTCGTTCTTCGACGTCATGATGCGCTCCCCGGGGTGGTCTGCTCGGCGCGACAACCTACCCGGACCCACCGGGGGCCGCCGCAGCGGTGGCGAGGATCGCCGCCGGGTCGATGGGTCCAGCCCGAAGGATCTCCCACGGCACGGTGGTGGCGTCAATGACCGTGGAGGCCCGGGCCGCCAGCCGACCTCCGTCGACGATGAGCGCGATGCCCTCCCCGAGGGCGGCCGCCGCCTCACCGGCTGTCTCCGGGGTCGGCCACCCGTGGTGGTTGGCGCTGGTGGCCGCGATCGGGCCCACCCGCGCCGCGACGGCCCGGACGAGGTCGTGGGCAGGCACCCGCACGCCGACCGTGGCTTCCGGCTTCCCCAGGTGGAGCTCGACGCCCTCACGGCGCGGGAGCACGAGCGTGAGCGCACCGGGCCACCAGCGGGCCGCCACCGCAATGACGGCCGGTGCCACCTCAGGACCGGCCAGCCCCAGGGCTTGTTCGACGGTGGCACACAGCACCGCAACGGGGGCCTCCTCGCCGCGGCCCTTGAGTGCGAACAGCCGGGCCATGGCGGACGCGTCGCCCGGCAAGGCGACCAACCCGTACACCGTGTCGGTCGGGAGCAGCACCACGCCACCCGCCTCGAGGGCGGCCACGACCTCGTCCAGCCGGTCGCCGTCCATCTCTGGAACCTACCGACGGGCCGAGGACGGACCGCTCATCCGTGCGACGAGCGCCCGGTCACGACCGGCGAGATCGGGGTGGATCGCGGCCGGACCAAACCCGGCCGCCACCGCCAGGCGGCGCGCCGCCTCTCCCTGCTCCTCGCCGATCTCGACCACCAGCACGCCATCGGCGACCAGCCAGCCCGGCGCCTCGGCCACGATCCGCTCGATGGCCTCCAGGCCCGTCGTCCCAGGCACCAGGGCGGCGCGAGGCTCCCAGTCGGCCACCGCCGCCGGCAGCGGAGCCTCCGCAGGAACGTACGGCGGGTTCGACACCACCACATCGACACGACCCTGCAGGTCATCAGGCAGGGCGGCGAACCAGTCGCCCGCGACGAGGCGGACGGCGGCGGCCCGGCGGCCCAGCCCGGCCAGGTTGGCGCGCGCCACCGCCAGAGCATCGGCCGACGTGTCCGTGGCCCACACCTCCACGCGCGGCCAGCACTCGGCCGCCAGCGACAGGGCGATGGCGCCTGAGCCGGTGCCCAAGTCGACCGCCACGCCGAGACGATCCCGCACGACCAACGCGTCGATCGCCAGCCCGGCCACCACCTCCGTCTCCGGGCGCGGGATCAGCACCCGCCGATCGACGAGCAGGTCCAGGGTGCGGAAGCCCCAACGCCCCAACACGTACTGGAGCGGCTCGCCCGCCACGCGCCGCGCCACCATCTGATCGACGGCGCGCCCCTCCCGGTCGGTGACCGGCTCGTCGAGCGCCACCACCTGCTCGGCGGCGGTGCGACCGCTCGCCCGCTCGCAGATCCAGCGCAGCTCCCGGTCAGGGTCGTCCACCCCGCCGCCCCGTAGCCGATCGAGGCTCTCGTGGCGCAGCTCGCGCCAGCACAACGTCACCCGGACTCGCCGAGCCGCCGCGTCTGCTCGTCCGCGATCAGGGCGTCGATCACGTCGTCGAGCTCACCGGCCAGCACCTTGTCGAGCTTGTAGAGCGTGAGCCCGATCCGGTGGTCCGTGAGGCGGTTCTCCTTGAAGTTGTAGGTGCGGATCTTCTCCGAACGGCCACCCCCACCCACCTGGCCCTTGCGCTCCGCCGAGAGCTCGGCCGCCTTGCGATCCTGCTCCTGCTTCAACAGCCGGCTCCGTAGGACCACGAGGGCCTTGGCCCGGTTCTGGATCTGGCTCTTCTCGTCCTGCATCGCCACCACCAGCCCGGTGGGCTTGTGGGTGATGCGGACCGCGGAGTCGGTGGTGTTCACGCTCTGGCCGCCGGGACCGGAGGAGCGGTAGACGTCGATCTGGAGGTCGTTGGGGTCGATGTCGACTTCCACCTCCGCGGCCTCGGGGAGCACCGTGACTGTCGCCGAAGACGTGTGGATGCGGCCTTGGCTCTCCGTGACCGGCACCCGCTGGACGCGGTGCGGCCCACCCTCCTGGTGCAGCCGAGGCCACACGCCCTCGCCCTTGAGGAGGAAGGTGATCTCGTTGTAGCCGCCCATGTCGGACGGATCGGACCCGAGCACCTCCAGCTTCCAGCCCATGCGCCCCGCGTAGGCCTGGTACATCTCGAACAGATCGCGGGCGAAGAGGTTGGCCTCCTCGCCTCCCTCGGCTCCCCGGATCTCGACGATGACGTTCTTGCCCTCGTTGGGATCCTTGGGCAGCAGGAGCATCCGCAGCTCAGCTTCGAGCCGCTCGATGTCGGCCTCGGCCTCGGACGACTCGACCCGCATCACCTCGCGGTCATCGCCGTCGAGGTCCGTGAGCATGTCCTTCGCCGTCTCGAGGTCCTCCGTGCGCTGCCGGAGCTGCTGTGCGGTCTCGATGATCGGCTTGAGGTCGCTGTAGCGCCGGGCCACGTCCTGATAGCGCCCCTGGTCGGCGATCAGCTGGGGGTCGGCCAGGCGCGCTTCGAGATCGACGAACTCCCGCTCGAGGTCACGCAGTCGATCCAGCACACGGAAAGGCTACGGCCGCTCAGGCGCGCCAGTCTCCCTCGAGGGCGACGAGCTCGGCCGGC
>DAIQBC010000244.1:0-4158 GCA_036781345.1 Acidimicrobiales bacterium
GAGCGGTTGTCGAGCAGGCCGCCGTACTCGCGGGCGAAGGGCACGCCCTGCGCCACCATCTGGTCGACGATGTCGAGGCTGACCTCGGCCAGACGGTGCACGTTGGCCTCACGGGAGCGGAAGTCGCCGCCCTTCACGGTGTCGTAGAAGAGGCGCTCCACAGAGTCGCCGTCGCCCTTGTAGTTCTTGGCGGCGTTGATCCCCCCCTGGGCGGCGATGGAGTGCGCCCGCCGGGGGCTGTCGTGGTAGGTGAAGACCTTGACGTTGTAGCCCTGCTCGCCGAGGGTGGCGGCGGCTGATGCCCCGGCCAGGCCGGAACCCACGATGATGACGTCGAACTTACGGCGGTTGCTGGGCGCCACCAGCTTCATGTCGAACTTGTGCTTGGTCCACTTCTCGTGCATCGGCCCCGGCGGGACGTTGCTGGCGATGGCGCCGATCACGGGGTGGCCTCCTCTTGCTGGTACTCGGTGCAGCTCACGATGACGTCACCCCGGGTGCGGCAGTCGGGGTTGTCGTCAGCGGACACGATCCCGAAGCTCACGGCTAGCGGGAAGCTGAGGTTGACGACGCCGATGAACGTGGCCAACCCGATGGCGAAGCCTTTGCGCCAGGAGTTCCAGCGGGGGTTGTTGAGGCCGAGGCTCTGGAACATCGACCACGCGCCGTGGAAGAGGTGGAAGGCCAGCGCCAGGTTGGCGATCACGTAGATGACCGCCACGGGGGGCCGGCTGAAGGTGGCCACGAAGTTCCGGTACACGTCGCCCCGGACGAAGTCGGGGTTCACGGTGCCCCAGGTGAGGTCGGCGAGGTGGAACAGGATGAACAGGCCGACGATGATCCCTGTCCAGCGCATCGTGCGGCTGGCGGCGTTGGCGGCTTGCCAGTCGCGGTCCTGCAGGTAGCCGTCACCGCGGGCTCGCCCGTTCATGCGGGTGAGGCTGTAGGCCGAGTGGATGTGGAACCCGAAGGCCGCCATGAGGCCGAAGCGCATGAGCCACAGCGCCACGGTGCGGGGGAGGATCGGCACGAGGAGCTCGCGGAGGAACTCGCCGTAGTGGTTGAAGTCTTCGGCGCCCAGGTACACCTTGAGGTTGCCGATGGCGTGGAAGAACACGAAGCCGATGAGCATCAGGCCGGTGACTGCCATCACCCACTTCTTGCCCACGGCCGACCGGTAGAACTCCACCGGCCACGGCCCACGACGCTTCGGGCGGGGGTGCACCGGCTGCGTCACCGGTCGGTCCATCGTCGTCGCCATCGCTCGATCAGCCTCCAGGGCCATCATCGATCCGTTCCGTCGGGAACCTAGTCCCCGGCCTTCGGCGGCCCGAAACCGGCGCGACACCCTGGTCTCACTCCGTGATCAGCGCCTCATAGCGGTTGTCACTCTGCTGGCCGCCGTGCCGACCGGCCAGCACGAGCACCAGAGGACCAGGCGCGTCGGGCACCACGATCTGCAGGGTGCCCACCCGCTGGCAGCCGTCGGCCGGGATGTCGCCGCGCCATCGCCAGGTGCGGGTGCCGCCGCTCTCCCAGTAGAGCCGGGCGGTGATCTCGGCGTCGTCCACCTGGCGGCGCAGGTCGCTCACGACGTGCACGTCGAGCGCCAGCGCCTCGCCCGGGGTCACGGTGGCCGGGAGCCGGTCGGCCACCACGATGACCGGCTGGCAGGCCTCCCGCAGCGCCTCGTAGGCGAGCTTGGGGGTGCGGTCGTGGCCCAGGACCGACCACGTGACGGCGGGATGCCCGTCGGCGAAGCAGAACTGGGCGAAGCCGCCGGTGGGTCGGTACTTGAGGCGGCGCAGCGCCTCGATCTGCCGCCGCACCACCAGGGCCTGGTACTCCTGGGTGGCGGTGCGCCACTCGTCGAAGGTGGCGTGGGCGGCCGGTGGCACCAGCTTGTCGAACAGGGGCTTCTGCAGGGCGTGCGTGTGGCCGAGGCGATCCCAGTCGAGGTCGGGCCAGCGCTCAGGCTCGCAGAAGTCAGCGGTGTTCGGCACCGCTTGGGCGCCGAACTCTGTGACGAAGCGGCCCATGCGGGGCAGGGCTCGGAGGAAGCCAGGGAGGTCGCGCTCGTGGCCGTGGTACCAGCCGAAGTAGAGGTGGCTGTCGGTGCCGTCGAGCATCGGGGGGTGGGGGAGCACACCGGAGTGGGCCACCACCGGCCGGGTGCCGTCGCTCTTCTCGAACGCGCGCTTCACCGAGCGGTCCAGCACCGTCCGGTTCCAGGTGGGGAGCTCTTGGGCGGCGGCGGCCTTCACCGCCATGCGGCGCAGGGCCCTGCGGTTGCCCCACATCGAGGCGTCGTTCTCGATGGCCATGGGTTCGTTGTGACCGCACCACAGGGCGATCGACGGGTGGTGACCCAGCAGGTCGACCGCGGCGGTCGCTTGCCGTACCGCCTGCTTGCGGATGCCGCGGGCGTACCCCCACTGCAGAGGGAAGTCCTGCCAGAGGAGCAGCCCGGCCTCGTCGGCCGCGTCGTAGAGCTCTGGACGGGTGATGTGGGCGTGGATGCGCAGCAGGTCGAGGCCGGCATCGCAGGCCAGCTCGACGTCGCGCGCGAGCTCGACGCGGGTGGCCTCGGCGAGGGCCATCCGGGTGGGCCCCTGGTTCGAGCCCTTCAGGAACAGCCGCTCGCCGTTCACGCTGACCACCCAGGAGCGCATCCGCACCTGACGCAGCCCCGTGCGGAGGTGACGCTCGTCGGAGGTGGTGCCGCCCTCAGCCGCGTCGAGCGCGACCCGCACGTGCAGATCCTGCAGGGTGGCGTCACCAAGGGCCCGGGGCCACCAGAGGGCAGGGCGGTCGACCGTGAGGGTCCACTCCACCTCGTTGGCGCCGGCGGCGAGGGGCTGGTCGGCCTCGTGGTCGAGCGCGCCGAGCCGCGTGTGCAGGCGCACCCCGCGGGCGGCATCGCTGTCGAGGGTGGCGCGGAGCACCACGACGGCTCGATCAGGGGTGGCCTCGCGGCACAGGGCACGCAGGCGGCTGATGCGCACTGGACCTGTCTCCGTGACGCGCACCGGCCGCCACACGCCGCCGGGATTCCAGTCGGGATCGAGGCAGTCCCAGTGCTGGAAGACCCCGGTGATGTTGCGTTTGGCGGTGAGATCGATGGGCCGGGCGCAGGCGACCTCGACGGCCAGCTGGTGCTCGCCGCGGGCGCGGAGCGCGTCGGTCACCTCGAAGGTGTGGGGCGCGAAGTAGCCCTCGGTGTCACCGAGGTAGCCCCCGTCGAGCCACACGTCTCCCTGGTAGAAGATCCCGTCGAAGGTCAGCCACGAGCGACGACCCTCGGCCGACGCCAGGGCGTCGAAGGACCGCCGGTAGAGAAGCGGTCCGTCCACCTCCGCAAAGGCCGGGGCGGAGCGCCAGTGGCCGGGGACGGACACCATGTCCCAGCGGCTGTCGTCGAAGTCGTCTTCGTGCCAGGTGCGACGGAGGTCATCGTCGGCGACCGCGGCCCGCCATGTCCCCGTCAGCTCCATGGAGCCGAGAGGCTACCGGTCACCTGGTGGAGACCTCTCCCTCCAAGGTCGCGGCGATCCTCCACCCGCCGTCGGCGGCCCGGGTCAGCGTGATCTCGGCATGCCCAGCCTTCGCATCGACGGCCGTGACCGGGCGCGTGCTCGACCCGGCGGTGACGGTCAGGGCTCCTTCGAGGTGCACGGTCCCCTCGCCCACGAAGCGGCGCGCTCCGGTGGACGCGAGCAGCAGGGCGGCGTCGCCCGTCGCCGTGAGCGTCGAGCCGGTGTAGGTGTCGAAGGTCACCGCCTCCAGCGAGCGGGCCACGCCGCGGGATCCGACCGCCACCGGGGTGTCGAGGTGATACGTGCCGGGCGTGAAGTGGTGCGTCCCGCCGCCGAGCCCGACGCGGATGCCCTCGGGGACGAGGTCGAAGGTGGACGGACCGAGCACCAGGGCCCCACCAGAGGACAGCACGAAGGGCCGGCCGCCGTCCCACACGATCGTGGATCGGGCGCCCCCGACGTCCACCGCCGTCAGCTCGGCCCCGTTCCCGAAGCCTCGATCCGCGGTGATGGTCAGCGGCGTCGGCACCACCGCAGGGTCGAGCTTGGTCTCCTCGACATGCGTGACGGTGACCGAGCCCGTCACCGTGACCTTGCCGGACGACGGTTCGGTGGTGCTGGT
>DAIQBC010000245.1:0-4137 GCA_036781345.1 Acidimicrobiales bacterium
CCGATCGCATGGCCGGCGAAGACGGCGCCGCCGTCACCGTCGAGGTGGTGGAGTCGCTCCTGGCAGGCTGATCGACGCCGCCGGTCCCGCCGGTCCTCCGGCTCAGGCCGGCTCGGTGCCGCTGGACAGGCATCACCTGACACCACGATCGCACGACCGGCTCCACCGGGTGAGCCGAGGCGAACAGCTCCGAGCTCAACCCTCGTCGTGTGGCCCTGAGGCTGATGAGGCATGAGATGCACTCGCGAGGATCGGAGGACTGTCACACCCCCTGAGTTGAATGGTGGACATGGGAAAGGACGTGTCGCCGGAGCTGGTCGTCGAGCAGGCGCGCTCGGCGCTGGCCGACCTCGCGGCGCGGGACCTCACCGTCCTCACCGACGCCGAGATCGAGCGGCACGCGGTCGCCACCGCCGAGCTGCTGACGCTGGCCGAGGCCGCCCATGTCGCGGCGCTCGCCCGGCTCGACTCCTCCGGGGCGTGGGCGCCGCCGGGAGCCCGGTCGGCGGCGCACTTCGTGGCCTGGCACGCCCACCTGCCGCTGGGCCGTGCCCAGGCTCGGCAGCGCTGCGGCCGCCAGCTCCGCGTCCTGCCCACCACGGCGGCCGCGTTCGCGTCGGGACGCATCACCGTCGACCACGTGCGGCTGCTGGCCCATGCGCAGAGCAAGGCACCGGAGGCGTTCGCCGAGGACGAGGAGCGGTTGGTGGAGCGGGCCAGCTCCGGGCTGTTCTCCGGCTTCGAGACGATCATCCGGTACTGGGTCCACCGCCACGACCCCGATGGCGTCGAGGCCGACGCCGCCGCGGCCTTCGCCGAGCGGCGGGTCGACTGCTCGACCACCTTCGAGGGCACCGTGGTGCTCGACGCCCTGCTCGACCCGATCACCGGCGCCATCGTGGCCCGCGAGCTCGACCGGCTCGAGCGCGAGCTGTTCGAGGCCGACTGGGCCGAGGCCCGGGCACGCTGCGGCGACGCCGCCGTCGCCGCCGACCTCGCCCGCACGCCCAAGCAGCGCCGGGCCGACGCGCTGCGGATCATGGCCGAGCGCTCGGCGGCCAAGCCCGCCGAGGCCACCGAGGCGCGGGTGCTGCTGCAGGTGCTGGTGGGCCACGAGTCGGTCGACCGGCTGTGCGAGCTGTCCAACGGCACCGTGGTCACGCCGGGCCAGCTGCTCCCGGTCCTCGACCGGGCCGAGGTCGAGCGGGTGATCTTCGACGGGCCGTCGAAGGTGATCGACGTCGGCGTCCGCCGCCGCCTGTTCAGCGGGGCCACGCGCACCGCCATCCACGCCCGCGACCGAGGCTGCACCCACCCGAGCTGCAGCGAGCCGCTCGACCGCTGCCAGATCGACCACGTGATCCCCTACTGCCAGGGTGGGCTCACCACGCAGGACAACGGCACCGACCAGTGCCGCTTCCACAACCACCACAAGGGCGGCCGACCACCTCCCCAGGCCGCCTGAGGCCGGGCGGCCTACCGTTGCCACCATGACGACCCAAGCCGAGCGGGCCGACCAGTTCCTTGCGCTGCATCGCCCCGGCACGCCCCTGCTCATGCCCAACCCCTGGGACGTCGGCTCGGCGCGCCTGCTCGCCTCGCTCGGCTTCGAGGCCCTGGCCACCACGAGCAGCGGGCACGCCCTGACCCTCGGCCGGCGCGACGGCGGCGTGACGCGCGACGAGGCCCTGGCCCACGCAGCGGCGCTGGTGGGGGCTTTGGACGTGCCGGTGTCGGCCGACCTCGAGCACGGCTTCGCCGACGACCCCGACGGCGTCGCCGCCACGGTGCGAGGTGCGGTCGCCGCCGGCCTGGCCGGCTGCTCGATCGAGGACGCCACCGGCCGACCCGACGACCCGCTCTACGATGCCGCCCTGGCCGCCGAGCGCGTTCAGGCCGCCGTTGAAGCCGCCCACGCCGGCCCAGCCCACCTGGTCCTCACCGCCAGGGCGGAGGGCTTCCTCCACGGCCGTCCCGACCTCGGCGACGCCATCGCCCGGCTGCAGTCGTTCCAGGAAGCGGGCGCCGACGTGCTGTTCGCCCCCGGGGTGCGCGACCTGGCCGACATCAACACCCTCGTGCGCTCGGTCGATCGACCCGTGAGCGTGCTCCTCGGTACCGGCCTCACCGTTGCCGCCCTGGCAGAGCTCGGCGTGGCCCGGATCTCCGTCGGCGGCAGCTTCGCCTTCGCCGCGATGGGCGCGGCCGTGGAGGCCGCTCGCGAGCTGCTGGCCACGGGCACCCACACCGCATGGGAGCAGATGGCGGCGGGCCGTGACGCGGTGCGCTCCGCGTTTGGCTGAGGCCCGTTGCTACGGCGCAGCGACCGTGCAGCGTGCGCTCGGACGCTCGTCGGGGACGGTCGTGGCGAGCATCCGGTCGGATGGGTAATCCGTCTGCAAGCTGATGGTGACATCTCGGGGAGGATCCCAGGCGGGATCGATTCGAAGGCTCACCCCACCGCTCACGCTGAAGGTTCCGCAGTCGAAGACAAGCCCCGCGCTCATCAGATCGACCCCGGCGTCATTGACGGGGTGGCGGACTTCGCCACATCCCGGGTAGCGCTCGAGTGCCCACCCGTCGTCGAGGAATCGCTGGACGATCGCCTCACACGTCGCTGTCAGCTCACCCGTGAACGAGTACCGGTTGACCGCACGCACCTCCTGCTCGCTCTCGAACGGTGGTTCTCCGGCCGGGAGCCCGGCGCTGGATCCCGAGTAGACCAGCCGCAGGCCGTCCACACTGAGATCGTCCGGGCGCAGCGCGAGGAGGACCTGCTCGCGCCGCTTCGCCTCCGCGTTTGGCCCTGGGCGGTAGATGAACAACCACCAGAGCGCGACCAGCGACAGCCCGACTGCTGCAGGTACCGCGATCAGCCCGATGACGATGGAGCGCAACCATCGGTGCGGGTGGCCGCGCCACATGCGCACCCCCTCGATCAGCCCTGCCAGGACGAGCACGGCCACGAGCGCGGCGCCGGCCAGCGCCGGCCAGAGGGAGATCAGCTGCAGCCGCTGGTGCTGCCGCAGCTGGGGCAGGCGTGGCAGGAGCCGGCCCGCTGCATCTGGACGCCGCACTGCATGCAGTAGGGGGCGTCGGAGTGCATGGCCCTGGGGGTGGTGCGCTGCTGGTAGCTGGCTTCCTTGGGCGCGTCGGTGGCGGCGAGCAGGTGAGAGCTGGCGTCGATGCTGGGCGGGTCGGCGGGGATGTCGGTGCCCTGGCGGGTCTCGGTGATCCCCTCCTCCACGCCGGGGAGCGTGGGCTGGGTGCGCTCGCCGGTGGTGAGGATGTTGAGCTCCGTGCGCTCCTCCAGCGACAGGTAGTCGACCGCCAGGCGGCGGAAGATGTAGTCGAGGATGGAGCTGGCGATCCGCAGGTCGGGGTCGTCGGTCATGCCGGCCGGCTCGAAGCGGGTGTTGGTGAGCGTCTCCACGTAGACCCGCAGCGGCACGCCGTACTGGAGGCCGTAGCTCACCGAGATGGCGAAGGCGTCCATGATGCCGGCGAGGGTGGAGCCCTGCTTGGAGATGCGCAGGAAGATCTCGCCGGGACGGCCGTCGGCGAACTCGCCCACGGTCACGAAGCCCTTGCAGTCGGCCACGCGGAAGTCGAAGGTGCGTGAGGTGCGGCGCCGGGGCAGCTTCTCCCGGGTGGGCACCTTGATGACCTTCTCCACGATGCGCTCGACGATCTTCTCGACCACATGCGGCTCGGCGCCGACAGTGCCGAGCACGCCGGCCAGCGGCTCGACCGCGCCCTCCTTCTTTGCGGTGGAGAGGGGCTGGGCCACCTTGCAGTTGTCGCGGTAGATGGCGATGGCCTTCACGCCGAGCCGCCAGGCGTCGATGTGGAGCTGCTCCACCTCCTCGACGGTGGCCTCCTCGGGGAGGTTCACGGTCTTGGAGATGGCCCCGGAGATGAACGGCTGGACGGCCGCCATCATGCGCACGTGCCCCGAGTGGTGGATCGTGTTGTCGCCCATCGAGCAGGCGAACACCGCGATGTGCTCGGCGGCGAGGTGGGGGGCACCGAGGATCGACTTGTTCTCGTCGACGTAGGCGATGATCTCGGCCAACTGCTCGGGCGAGTAGCCGAGGCGGGCCAGGGCGCGGGGCACGGTCTGGTTGACGATCTGCA
>DAIQBC010000246.1:0-4119 GCA_036781345.1 Acidimicrobiales bacterium
GCTGATCCTGCGGGAAGCGCTCGGGCTCGGCGACCACGGCAACGTGAACCCGTCGGGCGGCGCAGTGGCCGCCAACGCAGTCATGGTGGCGGGGCTCACGCGCATCGGCGAGGTGGCGCAGCGCATCATCAACGGCACCGCCTCACGTGGCGTGGCCCACGCCACCTCCGGGCCCTGCCTGCAGCAGAACCTGGTCACCGTCCTGGAAGGGGAGGGCTGAGCGGCATGGCGAAGGAGCGCGTGGCGGTCGTGGGCATCGGCCAGACGAAGCACCAGGCCACCCGGGGGGATGTGTCGATGTCAGGCCTCGTGCGTGAGGCCGCGTCGCGCGCCCTGGCGGATGCGGGCATCACCTGGAGCGAGATCGACGCCGTCGTCATCGGAAAGGCCCCTGACTTCTTCGAGGGCGTGATGATGCCGGAGCTGTACCTGGCCGATGCCCTGGGCGCGGTCGGCAAGCCGCTCTTCCGGGTGCACACGGCCGGCTCGGTGGGTGGTTCCACCGCCATCGTGGCGGCCCAGCTCGTCCAGGCCGGCATCCATGAACGGGTGCTCACCGTGGCCTTCGAGAAGCAGTCGGAGAGCGACGCCATGTGGGCGCTCTCGATGCCGATCCCCTTCCAGCCTCCCCTCCACGCCGGAGCCGGGGGCTACTTCGCGCCGCACATCCGCTCGTACATGGCCCGCTCCGGCGCCCCAGACCACATCGGGATCCTGGTGGCCCTCAAAGACCGCCTCAACGCGCTGAAGAACCCGTATGCCCATCTCCACGAGGAGAACATCACGTTCGACTCCGTCAAGGACTCGATGATGCTCTGGGACCCCATCCGCTACGCCGAGACCTGCCCGAGCTCGGACGGTGCCTGCGCCATGGTGCTGGCCAGCGAGACCGTGGCCGACCACTCGGACAAGCCCGTGGCGTGGATCAAGGGCACGGCCATGCGGTCCGAGCCCACCATGTCGGCCGACCGCGACCCGGTGCTCCCGCGAGGCGGTTCGGACTGCGCCGCCGACGTCTACCGGCAGGCCGGCATCAGCGATCCACGCCGAGAGGTCGATTGCGTCGAGATGTACGTGCCGTTCTCCTGGTTCGAGCCGATGTGGCTCGAGAACCTCCACTTCGCGCCGTCTGGCGAAGGGTGGCGCTTCGTGGAGGACGGCGTGACCCAGCTCGACGGCGACCTCCCCGTCAACATGTCGGGAGGCGTGCTGTCGTCCAACCCCATCGGGGCGTCGGGGATGCTGCGCTTCGCCGAGGCGGCCCTCCAGGTGCGGGGGATGGCCGGCGAGCATCAGGTCGACGGAGCCCGTACGGCAGTGGGCCACGCCTACGGCGGTGGCTCGCAGTTCTTCGCCATGTGGGTCGTGGGATCCGACAAGCCATGACGGGCCGTCTCCAGGGGAAGGTCGCGATCATCACGGGCGCGGCCCGAGGCCAGGGGGAGGCGGAGGCACGCCGCTTCGTGACCGAGGGCGCCTCCGTGCTCCTCACCGATGTCCTCGATGACGAGGGGACCACCGTGGCGGCTGACCTCGGAGAGATGGCGGCCTACCGCCACCTCGACGTCACCTCGGAGGACGAGTGGATCGCCGCTGTCGAGGACGCCGAAGTCCGGTTCGGACCGGTCACGATCCTCGTCAACAACGCCGGAATCCTCGACTTCGCATCGATCGAGCGCCAGGACGTCGACAAGTTCCGCCGGGTGATCGAGGTGAACCTGATCGGCACCATGCTCGGCATGAAGTCGGTCGCGCCGTCGATGCGCAAGGCCGGCGGTGGCTCGATCATCAACATCTCGTCCAACGGCGGCATCTGGGGCCTTCCGTCGCTCGGCGCCTACGTGGCGAGCAAGTGGGCGGTCCGGGGCCTGTCGAAGACGGCCGCCCTCGACCTCGGCAAGCGAGGGATTCGGGTGAACTCCTTGCACCCGGGAGGCATCGAGACGCCGATGACCAGCTTCGGCGACCCCGCCGAGTCGGCCTTCACCAAGAGCCTCCCCATTCCGAGGATGGGCCACGTCGATGAGGTGGCCAACGTGGTCACCTTCCTCGCCTCCGACGAGGCGAGCTTCGTCACCGGAGCGGAGTGGTCGGTGGACGGCGGCGCCACGGTCGGCGACCGATTCCTGTTCGCACCCCCCGCCAGCTAGCCGCGCTTCAGCCTCTCGAACGCTTCGATGGGCGACTCGTCGGCGCGCATCACGATCGACCGCATCGGCACCGTGCCACGTAGAAGGGCGTACGCCTCGAGGCGACCGCGGAAGGCGTCGATCCCCTCCTGGCCGGCCCCGGCGAGGAACACCCGGATCACCTCCGGTGAGCCCAAGAGGCGATCAGCACCGCGCATCGCCGCCAACATCCGCTCAGCGATGGCCGTCCAGTCGGATGGACCGGCGCCCTCGGTCGCCAGCGCGATCCAGACCAGCGCGTCACCCTCGACCGCGCCGTTGAGCGCCTCGTAGAAGGCCTGGGCGTCGCCCACGCCGGTGGGCGCGGGCCCGCTCGCTTCACGGCTGGGCCGCCTCCGACGGTCGACGGCGGGCGGCGGGCTGGATGCGGGGGCTGCGAGGTCAGCCAGCACCTGCTCGAGCAGATCGAGCTCCGGCTTCGGGACGATGACGGGCTGCACCGCGTAGTGGTGGAGCAGCTCCGCGTAGGCCGTGCGGGAGAAGACGATGACCTTTGCCTCCACCGACTGGGCCGTGTCGATGATGTCGAAGTCGGCGTTCACCCCCAGGGCGAGGTCGACGATCGCGACGTCCGGGCGAGCCGCCTCGAGGAGGCGAACGGCGGCG
This sequence comes from Acidimicrobiales bacterium, assembly GCA_036781345.1. Lineage (GTDB taxonomy): Bacteria > Actinomycetota > Acidimicrobiia > Acidimicrobiales > VFJN01 > VFJN01. The sequence continues at coordinate 2,796 of DAIQBC010000246.1, forward strand.
CCCGGTGTGTCGGCCACCCCCACGAGGTCATGGCCCTGTCGAGCCACCATGACCTCGACCATGGAACGCAGGAGGTCGTCTCCATCACAAAGCACGATGCGCATGGAGGCATCCTGCCCGATCAGGCCTCCCCGTAGCGCGCACTGGCCGTGGCCTTGGCAGGCGCCTCGTCGGCACGGTCCGGCCACCACGGCGGCGGGAACTCCATGCGCTCGTCGCTGGTGCCCTCCGCATAGAACTGCGCCGCCCACTTCCGGAACTTCATGAACGGGCCGTCGTTGTCGGCTAGGGCCGGGCGGACGAGGTGCGCCTTGTGCTCCCAGATGGGCTTGTCCTCGAGGAACTGCTTGTCGACCTCCCGCACGAAGGCCTGGCCCACGTTGCGGGTGGTCGCCTCGTCGCCCATCGTCTTGAAGCGGAAGTTGAAGCGCGTGATGCACCGGTTGGCCGTGATGGGGGTGGTGACGGCCAGGCTCAGGGTGTCGACGATGCCGGCGAAGCGGACGACCGCAACCCCCGGGCCGATCTGCTCGGAGTCGATCCGTCCCTCCATGACCCCGCGCGGGGTGGGGAACTTCTGGCACGACCGCATCTGCGTGCCCGGGAAGCCGGTCTCGTAGCTCTCCATCACCGGCACCTCAGCGGTGTTGTGGACGTAGCGGAAGTGGGCCGAGTCAACGCCGTTCTCGGCCATCTCCTGCCACGGTGCCTCTACCGTGTGCTCCGTGCGGATCACCGTGGACCACTCGGGGTCGCCGTTGAACTCAGGCAGCTCCCGGATGTCCCACTGCGGCGCAACCTCCGGGTCGGGGTGGTACCAGACCATCGATACCCCGTTGCGCTCGATCACGGGGAAGGTGCGCAACGTCCCCTTCTTGTTGATCCGCTCGGAGTAGGGGATGTCGGTGTTCACGCCCTCGGCGTCGAACTTCCAGCCGTGGAACGGGCACACGATCTCGCAGCCGTCGACCTTCCCCCCGTGGCCGAGGTGAGCGCCGAGGTGGGGGCAGAACGGGTCCTGCACGTGGAGCTCGTCCGTCTCGTCGCGCCAGGCCACGAGGTGGCGGTCGAAGTAGAAGATCGCCTTGGGCTCGCCCACGGGGAAGTCCTCGGGGTAGCCGACGCTGAACCACCCGAAGGGCACCGGGAACGGGGAGCGGTCGGTGGCAGTGGTCATCGTCAGTCCTCCAGCTTGAAGACGCGCATAGCGTTGTCGCGCAGGAACTTGGGCCACACGTCGTCCTTGAGGCCGACGTTGGGCAGCTCGGAGAAGATGCGCTCGAGCGACAGGCCCATGGGGAAGTAGCCCGCGTACATCACCTTG
>DAIQBC010000247.1:0-4086 GCA_036781345.1 Acidimicrobiales bacterium
GATCTTGTCGACGAACTCGAAGCCCTCGCCCCGTTCCAGCGGCTCCACCCGGATGCTGGCCACCGCGAACTGGCCGTGGCCGCCCGATTGCTTCTTGTGGCGCCCTTCGGCCTCCGCCGTCGCGGTGATCGTCTCTCGGTGGCGGACCTGTACTGCCACAGTAGTGAGGTTCACGCCGAACTTCCGCTCGAGCCGTTCGAGGGTGATGGCCAGGTGCGTCTCACCGGTGCCCCGGAGGATGGTCTGGTGGGTCTCCTCGTCTCGCTCCACCTGCAGGGCCGTGTCCTCGGCCTGTAGGCGGTGCAGCGCGCTGGCCAGCTTGTCGTCGTCGGCCTGTGTCTTGGGGACGACGGCGACGGCCAACACCGGTGAGGGTGGTTCGATGGCCTCGACGTGCACACGCTGGCCCTTGGGGGCCAGCGTGTCGCCCGTGCCGGTGGCGGCCAGCTTCGGCACGCCGCCCATGTCGCCGGCCACCAGCGCCGGGACCGGCTCGTGGTCCTTGCCCCGCACCAGGAAGAGGCCATGGAGGCGCTCGTCGCTGCCGGTGCGGCTGTTCACGAGGTGGTCGTCGTTGCGGATGGTGCCCGACAGCACCTTGAGGAGGGAGACCTGGCCGACGAAGGGGTCGGCGATGGTCTTGAACACGACGGCGAGGGGCTGTCCTGCGGGATCAGCCGCCACCTCGACCTCGGTGTCGCCGGCCCGCACCATGGTGGGGCGGTCGCCGGGAGGTGGGCCGATCTCCACCAGCAGGTCGGCCAGGCGGTCGATGCCCACCTCGGCGACGGCCGAGCCGCACACCACCGGGAACACGCTGGCCGACTCGATGCCCAGTGTGAGGGCGTGCTCCAGGTCGGCGAGGGCAGGGATGTCACCGTCGAGGTACCGCTCCAGGAGCGCGTCCGCCGCCACGACGATGCCTTCGACGAGGTTGTCGCGCACCTGGTGTTCGCGGGCCTCCATCTCCGTCGGGATGGGCTCTGTGTGGGGCACGCCGCCGTCGTAGATGTGCGCCGTGTCCGTGAGGAGGTCGGCGATGCCACGGAACTGCGCCTCGCTGCCGATCGGGAGCTCCAGCGGCGCCACCCCGGCACCGAGCCGGTCGCGCAGCTCGTCGAGCGTGCGCTCGAAGCTCGACCGTTCCCGGTCGAGCTTGTTGACGAAGATCATGCGGGGCACGCCCAGGCGCGCCGCCTCGCGCCACACCGCCTCGGTCTGGACCTCCACGCCCTCAACCGCGCTCACGACGAACACGGCCAGGTCGACCACCCGGAGGGCGGCGCGAACGTCACCGAGGAAGTCGGCGTAGCCCGGCGTGTCGATCAGGTTGACCTTGTGCCCCTTCCACTCGAAGGGGACCACCGACAGAGACAACGAGATGCCCCGCCGCTGCTCCTCCGGGTCATGGTCGCTGACGGTGCTGCCGTCCTCCACCCGTCCCAGCCGGCCGATGGTGCCGGCACGGTGCAGCAGTGCCTCGGCGAGGGTCGTCTTCCCGGCGCCACCATGGCCCACCAGGGCCACATTGCGGATCTTCTCGGAGGAAAAGAGCTGCACGCAGGATCCCCTTGGTCAGTCGACAGGACGAGTGCTGAGGAGGGTAGCCACGGCTCCTACGCTGGCGCATGTGGTGGCCCCGAGCACGCTCCGCCTGCCCGACGGCCGCACCCTCGCCTTCGACGACATCGGCGACCCGGGCGCACCGGTCGTGGTGTACCTGCACGGCACGCCGGACTCGCGCCTTGCACGCCACCCCGATGACGCCGTCACGGCCGCCACCGGTGTGCGCCTGCTCGCGGTCGACCGACCGGGAGCAGGCGACAGCGACCTGCACCGCGACGGGACGCTGTGCTCCCTCGGCCACGACCTCGAGCTCCTGCTCGACCACCTCGAGGTGCCCCGGGTGATCCTGCTCGGCTGGTCGGCCGGTGGGCTCATCGCCCTCGGGGCGGCCACCGTGCTTGGCGAGCGGGTGGCCGCAGTGGGGCTCGTCGGACCCGTGCCGCCAGTGGAGGCCTACACCGATCCCGGACTCGTGGCCTCGCTCGGACCGGGACGGCAGGCCTTCGTGGACATGGCCGCCGATGTGCCGCCCGCGGAGCTGGCCGCCGAGCTGGTGCCCTACCTCGTGCCTGATCCGCTCACCCACGACACGGCCCTCGAGCACGTGCTGGAGATGGCGGGAGAGCAGGGTCGCCGAGAGCTGGAGAGCGTCCCGGGGGCGGTGGAGACCCTCGTCGCTGCCCTCCAGGCCAGCGTCGCGCGAGGGCGCGCCGGTCTGGCGCACGATGTCGCCGTCCAGCTCGAGCCCGGGCTGGACCTCGCGCTCATCGGCGCCCCGGTGCGCACGTTCCACGGAACCCTCGACGCGGTTTCGCCGCCCGAGGTGGGCGCCTGGCTGGTGTCCCGCCTCCCCGACGCGGTGCTTGATCGCTCAGCCGGCGGCGGTCACCACCTGCTGTTCCCACGCTGGCGGGGGATCCTGCGGGCACTGCAGCGTGATGCGGTGGCCTGAACCCCCCGCCGGGTATCCTCTCGGGATGTTCGATGGACGGTGGCGACAGAGCTTCGAGGCGGGCCTCAAGCCCGTGGGGGCCAACATCCGCCGCACCGGGATCACGGCCGATCACCTCACCGCCACCGGTGTCGTGCTGGCCGGCGCCGCTGCGGTCGCCATCGCCAACGGCGCGCTGCGGGCGGGTCTCCTCCTCCTCGTGCTGTGCGCGCTTCCCGACCTGCTCGACGGCGCCGTGGCCAAGGCCTCCGGCACCGCCGGGCCACGAGGCGCCTTCTTCGACTCGGTGTCCGACCGCGTCACCGACGCGCTGCTCCTCGGCGGGTTGGCCTGGCACCTGTCCACCACTCACCCCGGTCGCATCGCGGTGCTGCCCCTCGCCGTGCTGGCCGCCTCGATGCTCATCTCCTACGAGCGAGCCAAGGCCGAGTCGCTCGGGTTCGATGCTCGCGGCGGACTCATGGAGCGGGCGGAGCGCATCATCGCCCTCGGCGTCGGCCTCCTGTTCGACTCCGTGCTCATCCCCGTGCTGTGGCTCATGCTGGTGCTCACCGTCCTCACCGCCGTGCAGCGCTTCGCCAAGGTGTGGCAGCAGGCCAGCATGGCCCAGTCCACCGTGCAGGCCAGCCGGTGGCGAGCGCGGCGCGCCGCCCGCCCCACCGTGCGGGCCTGGCGGCGTCGGCAGCGCATCGGTCGCCGCTAGCCCCTCGGCTGCGACGGCTAGACCGGGCCTGTGGTCGACGTCGTCACCCCCGCCTACAAGTTGGCGGCTCAGGTCGCTCGCCGGGCCCCGGCCCCTGTGGCCGCCGCCGGGGCGCGGGGCCTCGGACGCCTGGCTGGCCACCTGGCCCGCGAGCGCCGGGCCCAGGTGGTGCGCAACCTCCGCCGGGTCGACCCCTCCCTTTCCGGCGCCAGGCTGCGCCGGTTGGTGGACGCGACCTTCGAGAGCTACGCGCGGTACTACGAGGAGTCCTTCCGCCTGCCGGGCACCAGCGCCGCTGACCTGGACGCCGGCTTCCGGCCCGACGGCTGGCACCTGCTCGACGCCGCATTGGAGGGTGGCAACGGCGCCATCATGGCGATCCCCCACCTCGGCGGCTGGGAGTGGTCGGGGTTCTGGGTCACGCAGGTGAAGGGCCATCCCGTCACCGCGGTGGTCGAGCGCATCGAGCCGCCGGCGCTGTTCGAGTGGTTCGTGGATCTGCGCCGTTCGTTCGGCTTCGAGATCGTGGCCCTGGGTCCTGAGGCCGGCGCCGCCACCACGAAGGCGCTGAAGGCCAACCACACCCTCGCGCTGCTCTGCGACCGCGACCTCACCGGCACGGGCCCCGAGGTGGAGTTCTTCGGCGAGCGCACCACGCTCCCTGGCGGCCCGGCCATGCTGGCCCTGCGCACGGGTGCCCCGATCCTGCCCACGGCCATCTACTTCGACGGGCCGAGCACCCGTCGCAGCGTGGTGCTCCCACCGCTCGACACCACGCGCCAGGGCAAGCTGCGCGACGACGTGCAACGCGTCACCCAGGACCTCGCCCACGCCCTCGAGGACCTCATCCGGCGGGCGCCCGAGC
>DAIQBC010000248.1:0-4068 GCA_036781345.1 Acidimicrobiales bacterium
CCGCCGCCTACAGCGCTCGCAAGGGGATCTCCTACGCGGCGTGGCGGGAGCTGGGTGTCGAGCCGGCTGTGCTCAAGCGCGCCGGCATCCGGCGCGCCGGCTGAGGATCAGGCCATCGCGGCACCGGCGCTGACCAGGAGCGACCGGAGCAGCACCGCACCATCGGTCGACCCGAGGAGAGCGTGGCACGCCCGCTCCGGGTGGGGCATGAGGCCCACCACGTTGCGCCCCTCGTTGCACACCCCAGCGATGTCATCCACGGACCCGTTCGGGTTGTCCAGGTAGCGCACCACCACCCGCTCCTCCGCTCGCAACAGAGCGAGCGTTGGCGCGTCACAGGTGTAGTTGCCCTCGAAGTGGTTGATCGGGATGCACAACACCTCGCCCACGGCTGCCTCGGCGGTCAGCGCCGAGGCAGTGGTCTCCACTCGGATCTGCGTGGTGGTGCAGAGGAACTTGAGCCCTCGGTTCTTCTGCAGGGCGCCGGGGAGCAAACCGGCTTCGGTGAGCACCTGGAAGCCGTTGCAGATGCCCACGACAGGACCGCCGGCCGCCGCGTGGTCGCGGACCGCGTCCATCACGGGCGAGAACCGGGCGATGGCACCTGGGCGCAGGTAGTCGCCATGGGCGAAGCCGCCGGGAAGGACCACGGCGTCGAACTGCCCCAAGGAGGTGTTGCCGTGCCAGACGAGCTCGGCCTGTCCGCCGAGGCCGTTGATCGCCTCCACCGCATCGAGCTCGCAGTTGGAGCCGGGGAAGGTGACCACGCCGACCCGGGCAGCCATCAGACCGCCTCGACGACCGAGAGCGTGACGTCGGCCGCCTCGATGACCGGGTTGATCAGGAAGCGCTGGCACACCTCGTGGGCGTGGGCGCGGGCGCTCGCCTCGTCGGGTGCGTCCAGCTCGAAGCGGATGGCCTTGCCCACGCGGACCCCGCGGATGCCGTCGAACCCGAGATGCGGGAGCGACCGCTCGATCGTGGCCCCCTGCGGATCAGCGATCCCGGGTCGGAGACGGGTCTCGACCAGCACCGAGAAGAGCATGGGCGCAGCCTAGTAGCGCGGCCCCGCAGCTCCGGCGAGACCACAGGGTGACCGACGGCGAGGCGCCCAGGGACCTTCGACCCTGGGATCGCCGCTCGCCACCGCGCACGGTGATCCCATGCACAACGTCGTGATCATGGGAGCGGGCGGCCGGGACTTCCACGTGTTCAACACGGTGTTCCGGGGTCGTTCTTCGGATCGGGTGGTCGCCTTCACCGCCGCGCAGATCCCCGGCATCGATGACCGCCGCTACCCCGCCTCGCTCGCCGGTGACCACTACCCCGACGGCATCCCGATCCGACCCGAGGAGGAGCTCGAGCAGATCATCCAGGAGCACGACGTTGACGAGGTGATCCTCGCGTACTCGGACCTTTCTTACGACGACGTGATGCATCAGGCGGCCCGTGCCCAGGCCGCTGGGCCCGACTTCCGACTGGTCGGGCCGAAGGCCACCATGTTGCGGTCGTCGAAGCCGGTGATCGCCGTCTGCGCGACCCGCACCGGTTGCGGAAAGAGCCAGACCAGCCGGCGCGTCGGGCAGATCCTGCTCGACGCGGGCCTCAAGGTCGCCCTTGTCCGGCATCCGATGCCGTACGGCGACCTCGAGGCGATGCGCGTCCAGCGGTTCTCGACGCTGGCGGAGATCGACGCCTCGAACCCCACGATCGAAGAGCGCGAGGAGTACGAGGAGCCCGTACGGCTGGGCATGATCATGTATGCGGGGGTCGACTACGAGGACATCCTGCGGGCCGCCGAGGCGGAGGCCGATGTGGTCGTGTGGGACGGCGGCAACAACGACTTTCCGTTCTACGCGCCTGACCTCTTCATCACGGTCGCCGATCCGCTCCGGCCCGGGCACGAGCTGCGCTACCACCCGGGGGAGGTCAACGTCCGGATGGCCGACGTCGTCGTCATCAACAAGGTCGACTCGGCGGAGCCCGACGATGTGGCTCAGGTGATCGCCAACGTCACATCAGTGAACCCCGACGCCGTCATCGTGCGAGCCGCCTCACCGGTGACGCTGGAGCCCGGCCCGTCACTTGCCGGCAAGCGGGTGCTGGTGATCGAAGACGGCCCCACGATCACCCACGGCGGCATGCCCTTCGGTGCGGGCACGGTGGGAGCGCGCCATGCCGGTGCGGTGAACATCGTCGATCCTCGGCCCTTCGCCGTGGGGTCGATCGCAGACACGTTCCGTCGGTTCCCCCACATCGGAGCGGTCCTGCCGGCCATGGGGTACGGCCCCGAGCAGATCCGGGAGCTCACCGAGACGATCGCCGCCTGCGAGTGCGACGTCGTCGTCACCGGCACGCCGTTCGACGTCCGTCACCTCATCGAGATCAAGCAGCCCGTGCGGCACGCGGGCTACACGCTGCAGGAGATCGGCCAGCCCGATCTGGCCACGGTGTTGGCTCCCTACCTGGAGCGGTGGCGCTAGGCCCTCAGGTCACCCCGGGCCAGGCACGGAAGTCGCGGCCGGTGATGCGCTCGTAGGCCTCGATGTACCGACGGCTGGTGGCGTCGACCACGTCACGCGGCAAGGGCGGCGGGGGCGGGCTCTTGTCCCAGTCGAGCGACTCCAGGTAGTCGCGCACCGGCTGCTTGTCGAAGCTGGGCGGCGTGCTACCCGGCCGCCACTCGTCGACCGGCCAGAAGCGGCTGGAGTCGGGCGTCATCACCTCGTCGCACAGCACGAGCTCGCCGTCGACGAGGCCGAGCTCGAACTTGGTGTCGGCGATGATGATGCCGCGCTCTCGCGCCAGCGCGGCACCCCGCGTGTACAGCTCGAGAGAGAGGTCTCTCGCGAGGTACGCAAGGTCGTCGCCCACGAGCTCCACCGCACGGGTGAAGGAGATGTTCTCGTCGTGGACATCGCTCTTGGTCGACGGCGTGAACACCGGGGCTGGGAGCTGGTCGCTCTCCCGCAGACCGGTCGGAAGGGCCTGGCCGTGCATCGTGCCGCTCGCCTTGTACTCCTTCCAGGCCGACCCAGACAGGTAGCCGCGCACGATGCACTCGATCGGGAGCATCTCGGCCTTGCGGCAGAGCATGATCCGACCGGCCAGGTCGGGGTCGGCCGCGGCCACGCCCTCCGGCAGGTCGGCCAGATCCGTGGACACGAGATGGCTCCCCGCGAGGTCCCGCAGGGCTTCGAACCAGAAGGCCGAGATGGCGGTGAGGACCCGGCCCTTGTGGAGGATCGGCTCGGCGAGCACGACATCGAAGGCGGAGAGGCGGTCGGAGGTGACCATCAACAGCTGGTCGTCGCCGACCGCGTAGATGTCCCGGACCTTCCCGGAGTAGAGGTGGGGCAGCGGTAGTGTCACGAGCCTGAAGATAGCGGTCTACAAGATCGGTTCGGGCCGGTAGGCGGCGGCCTCCGGGTAGTGGTCGACCACCTCGGCGACCTGGTGCACGAAGGCGGCCACCTGGGCTTCGGCCGTGCCCACGAAGCTCAGCGGGTCGCCGACCAGCGCCTCGAGGGCGGGCCGATCGATCGGCAGGCGGGTGTCTCGTGCCAGCCGATCGAGCAGGTCGTTGGTCGGCTCGCCCTGCTCGCGCATGGCCAAGGCGACAGCGACCGCGTGCTCCCTGATGATCTCGTGGGCCACCTCCCGTCCGACGCCGGCTCGCACCGCCCCCATGAGCACCTTCGTGGTGGTGAGGAAGGGCAGGTAGCGCTCAAGCTCACGCGCCACCACGGCGGGGTAGGCGCCGAAGTCGGCCAGGACGACGAGGGTCGTCTGGAACAGGCCGTCGGCGGCCAGGAAGGCGTCGGGCAGCGCCACCCGGCGCACCACCGAGCACGACACGTCGCCCTCGTTCCACTGATCGCCGGCCAGCTCACCGACCATCGACAGGTACCCGCGCAGCACGACGATCAGGCCGTTGATGCGCTCGCACGATCGGCTGTTCATCTTGTGGGGCATCGCCGACGAGCCCACCTGGCCTGGCTGGAAGCCCTCGGTGGCCAGCTCGAGGCCCGCCATCAGCCGGATGGTGGTGGCCAGGCTGGCCGGACC
>DAIQBC010000249.1:0-4068 GCA_036781345.1 Acidimicrobiales bacterium
GTGGAGCTAAGGAGAATCGAACTCCTGACCTCTTCCATGCCATGGAAGCGCTCTACCAACTGAGCTATAGCCCCGCGGGCCGCCCAACCTAGAGCACCGGCTGCGCGGGTCGCCACCTACCCCACGACGAAGTTGACGAGCTTGTCGGGCACGACGATCACCTTGCGGACCGTCGCTCCGTGGAGCAGCTCGGCGACCGTCACATCCGCCCGGACCGCGGCCTCCAGCTCGTCGGCCGTCAGGCCCATTGCCACCGTCACGCGGGTTCTCACCTTCCCGTTGACCTGGACGGGGATCTCCGCCGTGTCGTCCACGAGCAGTGCCGGGTTGGCCTCGGGGAAGGGCTCCCAGGCCAGGCTGTCGCGATGGCCGAGGCGCTGCCACAGCTCCTCGGCGGCGTGGGGAGCGAGGGGAGCGAGGAGCAGCACCAGTGGTTCGACGACCTCTCGGGGCGCGCCGCCGTCAGGGAACCGGGCCGTGAGGTGGTTGTTGAGCTCGGTGATGCGGGCGATGGAGGTGTTGAAGCGCAGCGTCTCCATGCCGTCGCGCACGGCGGCGATCGTCTTGTGGAGGATCCGTCGCGTCTCGTCGTCCACCGGCTTGTCGGCCACCCGCAGTGCGCCGGTGTCCTCGTCGAGGATGTTCCGCCAGATGCGCTGGAGCAGGCGGAACACGCCGACCACCGCCTTCGTGTCCCACGGACGGCTCTGGTCGAGCGGCCCCGTGAACATCTCGTAGAGGCGCAGGGTGTCGGCCCCGAACGCCTCGAACATCTCGTCGGGGGTGACGGAGTTCTTGAGGGACTTGCCCATCTTCCCGAAGTGCCGCTGCACCTCGGTGGCGCCGTGGAAGAAGCGGCCGTCGCTCTCGACCACCTCGCTCGCCTCCACGTGCAGCCCCCGGTCGTCGGTGTAGGCGGCCGCCTGCACCATGCCCTGGTTGAACAGCCGCCGGAACGGCTCGTCGGACGACAGGTGGCCGAGGTCGAAGAGCACCTTGTGCCAGAAGCGGGCGTAGAGCAGGTGGAGCACGGCGTGCTCGACACCGCCCACGTAGAGGTCGACACCGCCGCAGTCGCCGTCGAACTGCGGCCCCATCCAGTAGCGCTCCACCGCAGGGTCGACGAAGGCGTTCTCGTTGGTGGGGTCGAGGTAGCGCAGCTCGTACCAGCACGACCCGGCCCACTGCGGCATCGTGTTCAGCTCCCGGCGGTAGGCCTTGGGGCCTTCGCCGAGGTCGAGGGTGACCTCGGCCCACTCGGTGGCCCGACCGAGCGGCGACTCCGGCTCGGACGTGTTGTCGTCGATGGCGAAGGCGCGCGGGGAGTAGTCCTCGACGTCGGGCAGGAGCACCGGCAGCTCCTCTTCGGGCACCGCGAGGGGCAGGTCGTGATCGTCATAGACGATCGGGAACGGCTCGCCCCAGTAGCGCTGGCGGGAGAAGAGCCAGTCGCGCAGCTTGTAGGTGACGGTGCCGTGGCCGAAGCCTCGCTCCTCGAGCCACCCGGTGATGGCGGCCTTGGCCTCGGGCACGGCGAGGCCGTCGAGCGACACGTCGTCGTTGGCGCTGTTGACACCCCCGCCATCGCCGGTCCACGCCTCCGCCCACTGCTCGGCGTCGGCCGACCAGCCCTCCGGTGGGGCGACCACCGCGGTGATGGGCAACCCGAACGCACGGGCGAAGTCGAAGTCGCGCTGGTCGTGAGCCGGCACGGCCATGATGGCGCCGGTGCCGTAGCCCATGAGCACGTAGTCGGCGATGAAGATGGGGATGTCCTCCCCGTTGACCGGGTTGACGGCTGTCGATCCGACGAAGACGCCGGTCTTGTCACGATCCTCGGCCTGCCGGTCCATCTCGCTCTTGCGGGCCGCCTGGTCGCGGTAGTTCGCCACTGCGTCGCCCGGAGTGGCGGCACCCCCGGTCCAGCGAGGGTGGGTGCCGTCGGGCCAGGTGTCGGCGAGCAGCTTGTCGACCAGGGGATGCTCCGGCGCGAGCACCACGTACGTGGCTCCGAAGAGCGTGTCCGGCCGTGTGGTGAAGACGGCGATGTCATCCGACGCGGTGGCGAAGCGCACTTCGGCGCCCTCGCTGCGCCCGATCCAGTTGCGCTGCATGAGCTTGATCGAGTCGGACCAATCCAGCCGCTCGAGGTCGGCGATGAGGCGGTCGGCGTAGGCGGTGATCCGCATCATCCACTGCTTCAGCGGTCGCCGGAACACCGGGAAGTTGCCGCGATCAGAGCGGCCGTCAGCCGTGACCTCCTCGTTGGCCAGCACGGTGCCCAGCCCGGGGCACCAGTTGACCGGTGCCTCGTGGAGGTAGGCGAGGCGATGGGCGTCCACGACCCGGCGTCGCTCTACTGCCGACAGCTCCGTCCACGGCCGGCCCGAGGGGTTGGTGCCCGGCGCTGGACCCCGGGTGCCAGCGGCCAGCTCGGTCTCGAGCTCGGCGATCGGCCGGGCACGCTCGGCCGCCTCGTCGTACCAGGCGCCGAAGAGCTGCAGGAAGATCCACTGGGTCCACCGGTAGAACGCCGAGTCGGTGGTGGCCACGCTGCGGCGCGGATCATGCCCCAGGCCGAGGCGTCGCAGCTGGCGGCGCATGTTGGCCACGTTGGCGTCCGTGGTGACCCGGGGGTGCTGACCGGTCTGCACGGCGTACTGCTCGGCGGGAAGGCCGAAGGAGTCATAGCCCATGGTGTGCAGGACGTTGTGGCCGGTCATCCGCTTGTACCGGGCATAGACGTCCGTGCCGATGAAGCCGAGGGGGTGACCTACGTGGAGACCCGTGCCGGACGGATACGGGAACATGTCCAGCACATAGAGCTTGGGTAGGTCGGCCACCCGCGCGAAGCCTTCCGCCAGTGGGCCGCTGGGGTTCGGGGCCCGGAAGGTGCCCTCGGCTTCCCACCGATCCTGCCACGCCGTCTCGATGGCGGCCGCGAGCTCCGCCGTGTAGCGGTACGGGGGCACGACGGCGTCCTGCGGTGCGGGCGGCTCCGAGCTCTCAGCGGGCATGGGGGCACGGTAGCGGTCCACTCGCCGAGGCTCTCGAACCGATTACCTTGTAACAGGGGGCCAGAGAGGGTGGTCGGAGGCGACGTGCTGACCATGACCCAACGGTTGGAGGCCGGAGCCGAGCGCGGCCACAGCCTCACCTTCGTCGTGGGTGGCGACCACGTCGCCGTCCACTACCGGCAGCTTCAGGAGGAGGCTCGTGGCTACGCCGCCAACCTCCAGGCGCTGGGCGTGGGGCCCGGCGGCCACGTCGCCCTTCTCGGTCCGACCTCGCGGGAGCTGGCGACCGCCATCCAGGCCGTCTGGCTCTGCGGGGCCACGATCGTGGTGCTCCCGCTGCCGATGCGCCTGTCGTCCATCGAGGAGTTCGTCACCCAGACCCGGGTCCGCATCACCAACGCCGACGTGTCGCTCGTGCTCGTCGATCCTGAGCTGGCACCGTTCATCGAGCCGGCGCCCGGCGATCCACCGATGCTCGGTTGGGATGCCGTGCAGCCCGGGGCGGGCCGCGCCGGCGCGAACGCCTGGGAGCCGCCTGTCGACGATCTCGACGCGCTGGCGATCCTGCAGTTCACCAGCGGCTCCACCTCAGATCCCAAGGGCGTGATGCTGCCCCACCGCACCGTGGGGGCGAACCTCGACGCCATCGCGGCCGCGACCTCCCTGGATCCCGACGACGACGTGCTCGTGTCCTGGCTGCCGCTCTACCACGACATGGGGCTGGTGGGGCTGTTCAGCCTGGCAGTCACCACGGGGACACCGCTCGTGCTCGGCGCCCCCACCGACTTCATGGCTGGTCCCTCGCGCTGGATGGAGTGGATGTCCACCTACGGCGGCACGGCCACGGCCGGCCCGAACTTCTCCTACGTCCTGGCTGCCAGGGCGCTGCGCCGAGCTGACCAGCTCGACCTGTCCCGCCTGCGAATCGCGCTCAACGGTGCGGAGCCGGTGGACCCCGCCACGGTGGGCGGCTTCCTCGAGGCCGGTGCGCGCCACGGCCTGCGGCCCGGTGCCGTGTTCCCCGCCTTCGGCATGGCAGAGGTGGCCATCG
>DAIQBC010000250.1:0-4051 GCA_036781345.1 Acidimicrobiales bacterium
GAGTTCACCATCGAGCAGGGGAAGCTCTGGATGCTCCAGACCCGCATCGGAAAGCGCACCGGCGCCGCCGCACTGCGCATGGCGGTGGAGATGACCAAGCAGAAGGGCTGGAAGATCTCGCAGTCCGAGGCGCTCCAACGAGTCGACGCCGACCACCTCGACCAGGTGCTGCACCCGCAGTTCGCGGACGGCCAAAAGCAGGTGATCGCGACCGGCCTCGGGGCCTCGCCCGGAGCCGCAGTCGGCCGCGTCTACTTCACCGCCGACGACGCCGTCGACGCCTCCGAGCGCGGCGAGAAGGTCGTGCTCGTGCGCAACGAGACCTCGCCGGAGGACGTGCACGGCATGCAGGTGGCCGAGGGCATCCTCACCGCTCGCGGTGGCCTGGTGAGCCACGCTGCCGTGGTGGCCCGCGGGTGGGGCATCCCCGCCGTCGTGGGTGCCGACGCCGTGAAGATCGTCGGCAAGCAGTTCACGAGCGGTTCGACGCTGGTGATGGAGGGCGACGTCATCTCGATCGATGGCACGCGGGGGACCGTCATGGCCGGTGCGGTGGCGCTGGCCGCCGGGGAGCCGCCCGAGGAGTTCGCCACCATCCTGAGCTGGGCCGATCGGGTGCGGAAGGGCAAGCTGGCCGTGCGGGCCAACGCCGACACCGGCGCCGACGCCGCCAACGCCCGCCAGTTCGGTGCGGAGGGCATCGGCCTGTGCCGCACCGAGCACATGTTCCTGGCCGAGGACCGCCTGCCCATCGTGCGGGCCATGATCCTCGCCCACACCCCCGAAGAGGAGGCGGCCGCGCTGGAGCAGCTTCGGGCCGCCCAGAAGGCCGACTTCCTCGAGATCCTCGAGGCCATGGATGGCCTGCCGGTCACGGTCCGCCTGCTGGACCCGCCGCTCCACGAGTTCCTCCCGTCGGTGCAGGAGCTGCTCGTGCAGCAGGCCACCAGCGGCCTGAGCGCCGACGAGGCCGACCTGCTCGCGGCGGCGGAGTCGTGGCGCGAGCAGAACCCGATGCTCGGCACCCGCGGGGTACGTCTCGGCGTGCTCAAGCCGGGCCTCTACGCCATGCAGGTGCGGGCCCTCATGGAGGCCGCCGTGGAGCTGCATGCAGCCGGCAAGCACCCCGTGGTGGAGATCATGATCCCGCTCACGGTCACCCGGGCCGAGCTCCTGCTGGCCCGCGGGTGGGTGGAGGACGCCATCGCCGCCGTGCCCGGGAGCGATGCCAAGGGCCTGGCCGTCACCATCGGCACGATGATCGAGACACCCCGAGCCGCGCTCCGTGCGGATGACCTCGCGGAGGTCGCCGACTTCTTCTCCTTCGGCACCAACGACCTCACCCAGATGACCTTCGGGTTCAGCCGTGACGACGTGGAGTCGCGCATGATGCCCGCCTACCTCGAGCAGGGCCTCCTGCGACGCAACCCGTTCGACACCATCGACCAGGACGGCGTCGGCGAGCTGGTGGCCCTCGCCGTCGAGCGGGGCCGGGCGAGCAAGCCGAAGCTGAAGCTCGGCGTGTGCGGGGAGCACGGCGGCGACCCCGAGTCCATCGAGCTCTTCTACCGTGTGGGCATCGACTACGTGTCGTGCTCGCCCTTCCGCGTGCCGATCGCCCGCCTGGCCGCTGCGCAGGCCATCCTGGGCACCTCGAGCTCCGACACCCGCTAGCAGTTCGAAGGATCTCCGTGATCGCTGCTGTGACCTCCCCCTTCTCGCTGCTCGCATCCGAAGGCAGCAGCAAGGGTAACTTCGCCGCCCTCCACGTCGACCCCTGGGTCTGGGGTGTCTTCCTCGCCGTGGTCGTGACGCTCCTCGTGGCGGACCTGCTGCTCGTACACAAGACCGCACACGTCATCTCCACCAAGGAGGCGGCGATCGAGAGCGCCATCTGGATCTCGATCGGTCTGTCGTTCACCTTCGTGGTTTGGGGCGTCTGGGGTGGTCAGGCCGCCGGCGAGTACATCTCGGGGTACCTGATCGAAAAGAGCCTGTCGGTCGACAACGTCTTCGTCTGGGCGATCATCATGAGCTACTTCGCGGTGCCGCGCGCCTACCAGTTCCGGGTGCTGTTCTGGGGCGTGTTCGGCGCCCTCGTCCTGCGGTTCGGCTTCATCTTCGCCGGGGTGGGCCTGCTCAACCGCTTCGAGTGGATGCTCTTCGTGTTCGGCGGCTTCCTGATCCTCACCGCCATCCGCCTGCTGCGCCACGACGACGAGGAGATCCACCCGGAGCACAACCCGGTGCTCAAGCTCGTGCGGCGGGTCGTCCCCTCCACCAACGAGTACCACGGACAGTCGATGTTCGCGAGGGTCGACGGCAAGAAGCTGGCCACCCCCCTCTTTGCGGTGCTGGTGGTCGTCGAGACCAGCGACGTGATCTTCGCCGTCGACTCGATCCCGGCCATCCTCGCCGTGAGCCGCGACACGTTCATCGTGTTCAGCTCCAACGCCTTCGCCATCCTCGGGCTCCGGGCGCTCTACTTCCTGCTCGCGGATCTGCGCGACAAGTTCGACTACCTGCAGCCGGGGCTGGCCGTGATCCTCGCCTTCGTGGGCGTGAAGATGATCGTCGCCGAGTGGGTGCACATCCCCACCTTCGCTTCTCTGGCGGTGATCGCCGTGGTCCTGGCCGTGGCCATCGTCGCCTCCATCAAGCTCGACCGGCCGGACCACCACGGTTCGGACGAGGTGCTCGACGACCACGTCGGCGACGGCCTCAAGATGCTCGAGGGCGACGTCTCCAAGGACTGAGCGAGCTCAGCCCTCCAGCACGAACCGGCTGTTCTCCCGGAAGAACGCGGCGATGTGGGGCGGTGCCTTGGCCTCGGAGCCGCTGTCGAAGGGCGGTTGCGGGTCGTACTCGATGCCGAGCTGCAGCATCTGGGCCAGGTCGGCACCACCGATCTCGGCCGCGAGGGTGAGGGCCATGTCGATGCCTGACGACACTCCCGCGGCCGTCACCACCTTGCCGTCGACCACCACCCGCTCGTTGGTGGGGATGGCGCCGTAGTGGGCCAGCTGCTCGAGGGCCAACCAGTAGGTGGTGGCCCGCTTGCCCTGCAGGAGGCCGGCGGCGCCCAGCACGAGGGAGCCCGTGCACACGGACGTGGTCCAGGTGGTGGTCTCGTGGGCCGCCCGCAGCCACTCGAGGACGGCGTCGTCCTTCTCGGCGTCTGCCTGACCCGGCCCGCCGGGCACCAGGACGAGGTCGGGGTGGGGCACCTCGGCGAGGGTGGCGTCGGCGACCAGGGCCAGTGCCCCGGTGTCGGTGCGCTTCGGGCCGGCCTCGGTGGCCACGAAGGTGACGTGGGCGTCCGGGAGGCGGGAGAGGACCTCGTAGGGCCCGACGGCGTCGAGGGCGGTGAGACGGTCGAAGAGCAAGATGGCGATGTCCATGGCGGGGATCCTCCGCCATCGCCCGCGCGGGTCGCAACGTCGTTCCCGTAGCATCCCGCGGTGGCGGTCGGTCGGTTCGCTCCCAGCCCGTCAGGCCCGTTGCACGTCGGCAACCTGCGCACCGCAATGCTCGCCTGGCTGTTCGCACGGCACGAGGGGAGTCGGTTCCTGTTGCGCGTCGAGGATCTCGACCCGGTGACCAGCCGCGCCGACCATGAAGCGGGCCAGCTCGCCGACCTGGCTTCCCTGGGCATCGACTGGGACGGGCCCATCGTCCGGCAGTCGGAGCGCCGCACCGCCCACGAGGCCGCGCTGGCCGACCTGGCAGCGCGCGGCCTGACCTACCCCTGCTTCTGCAGTCGCCGGGAGGTGCGTGAGGCCAGCGTGGCGCCCCACGTCCTCCCGGGGACCTACCCCGGCACCTGTCGCGACCTGTCAGCCGACGAGGTGGCGGTCCGGGTGGCCGACGGCCGTCCGGCCGCGCTGCGGCTGCGGGCCTCGGGGGAGCCGGTGACGATCGTCGACCGGCTGCGGGGATCGGTGACGCGCCCGGCCGACGACATCGTGCTGCGGCGCAACGACGGGGTGCCCGCCTACCACGTGGCTGTGGTGGTGGACGACGCCGACCAGGGCGTGGAGGAGGTGGTGCG
>DAIQBC010000251.1:0-4049 GCA_036781345.1 Acidimicrobiales bacterium
AGGAGATCCTCATCGATGAGAGGAAGGGTCAGGTGGTCGGCTTCTGGAAGCAGGTCGCCCTGGCCACCCGGGCCGACGGCTCCCGCTACGAGGTGGCCGGCCTCGGCGGGTCGTGGTTCGGCTACGCGGGCGACTTCCAGTGGCGGTTCCAGCGCGATTGGTTCGACTACGGCAACGCAGCGGCCTGCTTCATCGAGATGATGGGCGACGGCACCCTCTCGGAGGGCATGACGGCCCGCATGCACCGCTCGCTCGGCGGGGGCCTCCCCGGCCACTACGCCATCGGCCAGGCCCCCGCGCCGATCTGGCCCGTCATCGCCGAACCGGAGGTTCGACGATGAGCCGGTTCGACGGGAAGGTGGCCATCGTCACGGGGGCAGCGGGTGGCATCGGGGAGGCCTATGTGCGCGCGCTGGCCGCCGAGGGGGCGAGCGTGGTCATCGCCGACATGGACGCCGAGCGGGGCCAAGCGGTGGCTACGGACCTCGGGGAGGCAGCGCTGTTCGTGCCGACGGACGTGGCCGATCCGGCATCGGCGGCGGAGATGGCCGCGGCCACTGTCGAGCGCTTCGGCGGGATCGACCTGCTTGTGAACAACGCCGCCATCTACGGGGGCATGCAGCTCGACACCCTCCTCACCGTCGAGTGGGACTACTACCGGCGCTTCATGGCCGTGAACATGGACGGAGCGCTGGTGGTCACCCGAGCCTGCTACAAGCACCTCAGTCGACGTGGGGGCGGCGCGATCGTGAACCAGTCGTCGACAGCCGCGTGGATGTACGCCGGCTTCTATGGTCTCGCCAAGGTGGGCATCAACGGGCTCACCCAACAGCTGGCGGCCGAGCTGGGCGGCCGGAACATCCGGGTGAACGCCATCGCCCCCGGGCCCATCGACACCGAGGCCACCCGTTCGGTGGTCCCGGCCGAGATGCTCGACGACATCGTCAGGGGCCTCTCGCTCAAGCGTCGGGGCACCCCCCAGGATCTCGTGGGCATGTGCCTGTTCCTGCTGTCCGACGAGGCGGCATGGATCACGGGCCAGATCTTCAACGTCGATGGTGGCCAGATCGTGCGCTCATGAGCGACGACCCCCGGGAGGAGCTGGTGGTGGGGTTCATCGGGCTGGGCCAGATCGGCGCGCCGATGGCCGGGCGTCTGGTCGACTGGCCGGGCGGGCTGCATGTGTTCGACGTGCGGGCGGAGGCGGTGGCGCCCCTCGTGGAGCAGGGAGCGAGCGAGGCCGACAGCGTGGCCGCGATCGGTTCGGCGTGCGACGTGGTGTCGGTGATGGTGCTGGACGACGCACAGGTTCGGTCCGTCGTCGCCGAGCTGCTCACGACGGCCCGGCCCGGCACCATCCTTGCGGTGCACTCCACCATCCGGGCCGAGACGGCCCAGGAGCTTTCCGTCACCGCAGCGACCCACGGGGTAGCGCTGCTCGACGTGCCAGTGAGCGGGGGGTTCGTGGGCGCCCATGAGGGCTCCCTGGCCGCCATGGTGGGGGGCGACCGGGAGGCCTACGAGCGGGTCAGGGAGGTGTTCGCGAGGTGGGCCTCGGTGACGGTGCACATGGGCCCGGCCGGCGCTGGTACCCGAACCAAGCTCGCACGCAACCTCATGCACTTCATTGCCTACACGGGTGCCGCCGAGGCGCAGCGCCTCGCCGAGGCGGCCGGGCTCGATCTGCGCAAGCTGGCCCGGGTCGTGCGCCACAGCGACGCCGTCACCGGGGGGCCTGGGGCCATCATGCTGCGCGATTCCACCACCACCCTCGAGCCGGACGACGACTGGTACGACGCCATGGTGCACACGCGGGACCTGGGCGAGAAGGACCTCGCCCTTGCCCTCGAGCTGGCCGACCACCTCGGGCTCGACCTCCCCCTCGCCCGCCTGGCCCAGCGCGATCTGGCCGCCGGCCTCGGGGTGCCGCACCCCGCCGAGGGGCCTCAGCTGTAGAGGGCTTCGATGTCCTCGGCGTACTTGGCATGGATGCCGCGGCGCTTGAGCTTGGAGGTGGGGGTGAGCTCCTCGGAATCGGGCAGCCACTCGTCGTGGAGGATCCTCACCTTCTTCACCCGCTCGGCGTTGTTGAACCCGGCCATGGCCGTCTCGAGGCCCCGGTTCACCTCCGCGATGATCTCGGGGTTCTCGGCCAGCTCGGCCAGCGAGCCGAAGGCGATGCCGTGCTCCTTGGCCCACACGGGCGCGACCTCGCCGTCGAGGACGACGAGCGCCGAAACGAAGGGGCGCTGGTCACCGATCGCACAGGCCTGACCCACGAGGGGGATCATCTTGAGCTCGGCCTCGAGGTTGGCGGGGCTGATGTTCTTGCCGCCGGCGGTGATGATGAGCTCCTTCTTGCGGTCGATGATCCGGAGGTAGCCCTCGTCGTCGAAGGTGCCGATGTCGCCCGAGTGCAGGGTGCCATCGGGGTCGAGGGCCTCGGCTGTCTTCTCCGGGTCGTCGAGGTAGCCGGTGAAGACGTTGCCCCCACGGATGCACACCTCGCCGTCGTCCGCGAGGAAGCAGTCGGTGCCGGGGAAGGCCACGCCCACGGTGCCCGCCTTCACCCGCGTGGGCTCCCAGGTCATGGGGCCGCTGCTCTCCGACATGCCGTAGATCTCCGACAGCGGCACGCCGATGGCCCGGTACCAGCTGATCAGCTCCGGTGGGATGGGCGCGGCGCCGGTGATGGCGTACTCGAGCTTGTCGAGGCCGACGAGGGAGCGGACGCCCGCGAAGGCCGCCTGGTCGAGGAACTCATACGTGGCCTCATCCTCGGCCGTGGCGGTGCCGAACGTGCGGCGCTCCGAGATCGGGATGGCAGCGGCGACGGCCTCGTCGAACTTCGCCTTCTTGTCCGGGTCGGACCCGAGGGCAGCCTGCACACCGGCGTAGATCTTCTCCCACACCCTCGGCACGCCGAACATGATCTGGGGTCGCACCTCCCGGGCGTAGGCGGCGATCTGGCCCGCGTCCGGACAGGTGGTCACCTCGTAGCCACCCATCACGGCCAGGTAGTGCGTGGACATCCGCTCCGCGATGTGGGCCATCGGGAGGTAGGAGATGGCCGTGAAGCCCACCGGCTCGACATCGAGGAGACGGAGGTAGCCCTCTCCCGTCCACACGACGTTGTAGTGGGAGAGCATGACGCCCTTGGGTGGCCCCGTGGTGCCCGACGTGTAGATCACCGTGGCGAGGGTTTCGGGGTTGCAGTTGCCCAGCTCGGCGGCGAGGTCGAGCGTCCCGCCGTGGAACAGCTGGTCGACCACGCCGTCGTGCGAGAGGTTGACGATCGTCTTCAGGGCCGGGAGCTGCTCGCGCACCTTCGTGAAGCGCTCTTCGAAGCTGTCGTTCTCCACCAGCGCGAGCGTCGCCTTGCAGTGGCCCGTGAGATAGGCGACCTGTTCGGGTGAGGACGAGTTGTAGATCGAGATGGACGTGGCTCCGAGCGCAGCCAGGCCGAGGTCGATGAAGTGGAAGTCGGGGATGTTCCGCATCATGAGCACGACGCGGTCACCGGGGACCACTCCCAGGGCGCGAAGGTGGGAGGCGGCGGCCGCCACGCGCTCGGCGTACTCGGCATAGGTCCACTGGGCGTAGGAGTCGTCGGCCTGCTTGGCTCGGAGGGCCACCTGCTGCGGGTGGGCCTTCACCGTGTCGAGGAAGCGGCTGATGATCGTCTGCCCCTCCACGGCCTGGTCGAGCTCTGCCTTGGTGATCTCCGGCACCGTGGCCTCCCTTGGGTTCGAGATGTGGTGGGACCCCATCTAAGCCCACACGGCGCGGACCTGCTTCCGGGGTTGCAGCGGGCGGTGCCCGCGGCCACACTTGACCGTCCGGTCAAGTCATTCCTGAGGAGCACGCCCCATGGCCACCGCCGTCATCGTCGACGCCGTCCGCACCGCCGGCGGCAAGCGCAACGGAAGGCTCTCGGGCTGGCACCCGGCTGACCTCGCCGGCGAGGTGCTCAAGCAGCTCGTGGAGCGCAACCAGCTCGACCCCGCCCTCATCGATGACGTGATCATGGGTTGCGTCATGCAGGTGGG
>DAIQBC010000252.1:0-4014 GCA_036781345.1 Acidimicrobiales bacterium
GGTGGTGGGGGCCGTGGGGGTGGTGGTCGTGGTGCTGGTGGTGGTGGTGCTGGTGGTGGTGGTGCTGGTGGTGGTGCTGGTGGTGGTGGTGGTGGTGGTGGTTGTCGGCGGCTCGACGCAGTCGGTCACCCAGAACACCTTGTGCTTGACCTCGGCCCCGTTCGGGCTGCGGTCATCGGCGGTGACGGTGAGCAGCACGTGGTGGCCTTGGATCGGATGGGGAGTGAACGCGGCCAGGTCGCGGGACAGGTCGATCGAGAGGTGGCCGTCGAGGCCCTCTTCACTCCCGCCACCGCTGGCGTCGTCGTCGTCCAGGACGCCCTGCTGGGTGTGGATGACTTGGTTGCCGGTGGGCGGTTGGACGGCGAAGGAGAGGGTGACCGCCACGCTTGCCTCGTAGCCGTAGAAGTCGACCTCGAACGTGCAGCCGACATGCGGCTGGTTGTCCGGGTGGCTGTCGAAGGCGACGCCGTCGATCTTGACGGTGCCGTTGTTGCCGGGCGGAGCGGCGCCGATCGGATCCAGGAAGCCGATGCCCATCAAGGCCACGCCCGTCGCGCCCAAGATGCGCCCGGCCCGGTGACGGTGATCGAGAAGCCGCATGTCGCACCTCCCTGCTGTGCTCCTGCTGCTCACTCAGAGTGCAACTCTTGTCACCTCTTGTGAAGTGCCGAAGGCACGCGGCGCTCGTGACCAAGGTCCCCCTCGACGGCCACCTCGGCGGCAGCGGCCAGGCGCCGGCAGAGCCGCTTGAAGATCAGCGCGTGGAACGGGATCAGCCCGTACCAGTAGAGGCGGCCCAGCAGGCCCTTCGGGTGGAACAGAGCCCTCTGCCGAAGGACCGAGCCTGCGCCATCGGGCTCGATGCACCACTCCAGCCAGGCGTCGCCGGGGGTGAGCATCTCGGCGCGGAGCCGCAGCAGACCCGGGGGCTCGCTGGCCTCCACCCGCCAGAAGTCGAGGGCGTCGCCCACCTGGAGCTCGTCGGGGTGGCGCCGGCCGCGCCGCATGCCCACGCCGCCGAGCAGCACGTCGATGGAGCCGCGGATCGACCACAGCGGATCGGCCACGTACCAGCCGCGGGCGCCGCCGATCCCAGACACCGTGGCGAACAGGCGCTCCGGCGGGGCGGCCGAGCGGGCCTCCTGCTCGTCGGACAGCAGCGTGCCACCCGCCCAATCGGGATCGGTGGGCAGCGGGTCAGCCGGCGTGCGTCCCGGGAGGGTGGCGTCGGACCAGCGGGACGGCACCTCAAGGTCCTCGACGCGGCGCACCGCCTGCTCGAGCGCCTGGCGCAGGGTGAGGGCGTCGTGCGGCATCACGTCCTGCACCGATCGGTCGGTCACCACCACCTCGTTGACCAAGCTGTCGATGAGAGGGCGGGCCAACCCCACCGGCAGCGGTGTGACCAGGCCGACCCAGTGGGACGACAACCGGGGGGTGAGCAGCGGAACACGGATCACGAGCCGCTTCCGAAGCCCGGCCACCTGGGCGTAGGCCCGCATCATCTCCTCATACGTGACCACCTCGGGGCCTCCCACTTCGAGGACCCTCCCCCTGGCCGCGGGGGTGCTGACGGCCCGCACGAGCCAGTGGAGGATGTCGCGGATCGCCACGGGCTGGCAGCGGGTGGAGACCCAGCGCGGGGTGACCATCACGGGCAGCACATCGGTGAGGTTGCGCAGCATCTCGAAGCTGGCGCTGCCCGACCCGATGATCACCGCCGCCCGCAGCTCCGTGACCGCGACGGAGCCGCTGGCCAGGACCCGTCCCACCTCGTGACGGCTGGCCAGGTGGGGCGACAGGGCAGCGTCGTGCTCGTCGCCCAGACCACCGAGGTACACGATCTGCTCGAGTCCGGGGGTTGCATCGGCGGCGTCGCGGAACGTGGCCGCGGCGGCGCGATCGTGGGCCGCAAAGTCGGTCGCGCCGCCCATCGAGTGCACGAGGTAGTACGCCGTGCTGACCCCCTGCATCGCCTCGGCCACCGCGGCGCCGTCGGTGACGTCGCCCTGGGCGACGTCGACCGAGCTCAGCCACGTCTCGCCGGTGAGCTTGGCGGGTGTGCGGGCCAGCACGCGCACGCGGTGACCGGCGGCGAGCAGCTCGGGCACGAGGCGGCCCCCGATGTAGCCGGTGGCACCGGTGACGAGCACGAGGGTCCCTGGCATGGTGACCGTCTACCAGCCAGCGACCACCTGCACCCAGCGGGCCCAAGACGATCTGCGAGGCTGGACTCCGTGAACCGGCGCATCGTGGTGCCCCTTGTGGCGCTCCTGCTGCTGGTGGGGGCCGCCGTCGTGTGGGCCGCGCGCGCCGGCGACGAGACGGCGCCGATCACCCGGACCACCACGACGACCGGGCCGACCACGACGACCACCGAGGCACGCGTCCGGGGCACGCCGGGCGCAGATGGTGCCGGCGACCCGTACTTCCCCCAGCTCGGCAACGGCGGCTACGACGTCGACCACTACACCCTGGACCTCACCTGGCGGGCCGACGAGGGGGCGCTCGATGGGGTGACCACGATCGAGGCGACCACCACCCAGGACCTCAGCCGCTTCGACCTCGACCTGTCCGGCATGGAGGTGCGGTCGGTGACGGTGGACGGCCAGGCCGCGGCCGTCGAGCGGTTCGGCCGCGAGCTCGTGATCACGCCTTCTGCGGCCATCGCCGAGGGGGACGGCTTCATCACCGTCGTCAGCTACAGCGGTCGGCCCGAACCCGTGAGCGAGGGCACGGATCTGTTCGAGGTGGGCTGGCAGACCGACGGTCGGGAGGCCTTCGTGCTCTCGGAGCCTTCCGGCGCGGCCACCTTCTTCCCGGCGAACGACCATCCCACTGACGAGGCCACCTACACCTTCCATGTGACGGCTCCGTCGGACCAGGTCGTGGCGGCCAACGGGATCCTCAGGTCGTCCGACGACCTCGGCCACGGCACCACCTCCTGGACCTACGAGGCACGCGACCCGATGGCCACCTACCTGGTGCAGATCGCCATCGGCGACTACGAGCTGGTCGACGGCGGCGAGGTCGACGGGGTGGTGTTGCGCCACGCCTTCCACCGGAGCCTGGCCGCAGGGGCCCGTGTCGCGACGGAGCGCACTGCCGAGATGATCCGGGTGCTCAGCGAGGTCTACGGGCCCTTTCCGTTCGAGGCCTACGGGGTGCTGGCCGTGGACGAGGGCCTCGGCGTCTCCCTCGAGACGCAGACCCTCACCCTCATCGGCTCCGACATCGCCAGCGCAGGGCGCGCCGCGGACATCGTGCTCGTGCACGAGCTCGCCCACCAGTGGGTGGGCGACGCCGTCAGCCTCTCCAGCTGGAAGGACATCTGGCTCAACGAAGGCTTCGCCACGTATGCCGAGTGGCTGTTCAGCGAGCGCACCGGAGGCCTGTCGGCGGCGCAGTGGGCGCGCCGGTACGCCGGCGTGGACGAGTTCGATGCCCCGCCCGGCGATCCGGGGCCCCAGGAGCTGTTCACCGGCACCGTCTACATCCGAGGTGGCATGACGCTCCAGGCCCTGCGCGAGCGCGTCGGCGATGACGACTTCTTCGCCCTCCTGCGCACGTGGGTGGAGGAGCACAGCGTCGGGTCGGCCTCCACTGCCGACTTCGTCGCCCTCGCTGAGCGGGTGTCTGGTGAGCAGCTCGACGACCTGTTCCAGGCGTGGCTCTACGCCGATCACCTGCCCGCGCTCTAGGCGGAGGGCATCCACGCCGGGCGGTGGGCCTCGAAGGAGGTGATGGCGCCCTCGGTGCGCAGGGTGATGCCGATGTCGTCGAGCCCCTCGAGGAAGCGCTCCCGCACGCTGTCCTCCAGCGGGAACTCGACCTCGAGCCCGAGGGCCGGCACCGACAGGGTGCGACGGTCGACGTCGACCACCAGCTCCAGCGTCGGGTCCGCTTCCACCGCGGCGAGGAGCTGCTCGCCGACTTCGCTCGACACCTGCACGGGAACGAGGCCGTTCTTGGTGCAGTTGTTGCGGAAGATGTCGGCGAAGCGGGGACTGA